>DASSYL010000154.1:0-11608 GCA_035703315.1 Candidatus Acidiferrum sp.
CCATGGCACGGCAAAAATCACGCGGCCGTCTTCCGTGTGCGGCACGAGTAGCGCGTCTTTGCCGGGAAAACTTTCAGCTGGAAAAAGCAGGTGCACGCCTTTACTAGGCCGCATCCTTCCCGGCAATTGCGGATTGGCCAATGCCCGCACCTTATCCGCGCCAGTACCCGTTGCATTCACAAATTTCCGCGCACGAACGGCAAATTCTCTGCCGGGGTCTTCAAGGGAAATCGCATCACGCACATGAGCGGCGGTTAGCCTACCGTTCGCATCCTGCGCAAAGCGCGTCACGCGCGCATAGTTGAGCGCCGTTCCGCCCGCCTCCACGAACGTTTCCACCAACGCCAAATCGTAGCGCGCATCGTCAAACTGCCCGTCGGAATAGGCCACCGCACCGCGCAACCCTTTGGAATTCAATCCCGGCATGCGCCGCAAGGTTTCCTCGCGCGGCAGGAAACTGCTCGGAAACAAATTGCTCTTGCCGGCCACGGCGTCGTACATCTTCATTCCCGCCAGGTAATACAACGCTTTCGTCCAGGAATAGACCGGCACCAAAAAATGAGAAGGATGAGCCAGATGTGGAGCGTTGGCCAACATGTACTGGCGCTCGCGCAGTGCGCTTTTCACCATGCGGTATTCTTCAAGGTTCAGGCTCTTGACCGCCTGCTCCAGATAACGCACTCCGCCATGCACCAGCTTGGTCGAAGCGCTCGATGCAGCCGAAGCGAAATCTCCCGCATCTAACAGAACAGTGCGGAGTCCGCGCAGTTGGCCGTCCAGCGCGCATCCCGCTCCCGTAGCGCCTCCCCCAATCACGCACACGTCAAAGAATTGTCCCATCGCCGCAGCCAGTGCATCTTTTCGTGGTTTCACGTGTTCTACCAGTGTGTGCGGAATAACAGCGCTAATGACAGGCAAAGCTGAGCTTGGTATATCAGTTAGCCACAAAGCCTGCGCCGCCGCATCTAATCACAACAGCACAAAGAAAGGGAGCAAAACAGTCATGTCCGTACAACTTCGCAAAGCCGTGCTGCTTCTGGGTCTTGCTCTTTTCAGCGTGTCCGCCGCGTTCGCCGCGGAGACACCCGCCGCTGCCGGCAAAGCCACCATCACCGTGACCGCCATCGGCAAGAAGGATTCCACGCCACCTTCGATCTCGAAGGACGACGTGCAGCTGAGCGTCGGCAAGGAACGAAAACAAGCCGCCGCCTGGAACAAAGCCGATTCTCTTGCCCTGGCCATTCTAATTGACGACGCGCTCGATACCAGCGTGGGTAGCCAGATGAGCGACCTCAAGTCCTTCATCATGGCGCAGCCGGCGAATACCTCGGTTGCTATTGCCTACGCTTCGAACTCCACAGCCATGATCGCGCAAGACTTCACCACGGATCATGCGCTTGCCGCCAAAGCATTGCGCCTGCCGCGCGGTATCGTCGCTGCGTCGAGTCCATATCTCGCAGTGATTGACCTGGTGAAGCGCTTGCCGGACACCGGCGGCCGACGCTCGGTGCTGCTGATTTCTTCGGGCATCGACTATTTCCGTGGGCCGATGGGGCCGTTTTATCCTGACGTGGATACGGCGGTTTCCAACGCGCAGCGGAGGAACGTCAACCTGTGGAGCATTTATTCTCCGACGGCGGGTCATCGCAGCCGCTCTTTCTTCCTCCTCAACATGGGGCAGAACAATCTGAGCAAGATGACCGACGAGACCGGAGGCGAAACGTTCTACCTTGGCTCGGGGGCTCCCGTTTCTTTCAAGCCCTACCTCGATGAACTCCAGGCGCATCTCAACAATCAATATTTGCTGACGTTCGCCGGTGACGGCGGCGCCAAGGGCAAGTTCGTTCGAATCCAACTGAAGACGGAACTCCCTGAAGTGGAGTTCTCCCACGCCAACAACGCGTACATCGGCCCTTCGAAGTAAGGCTGGCGCGTAGAAACCAACTGGCAGCGACTCGAGCGTTCTCCGGTGATTCCGGAGAGCGCTCTGTTGTCTTGCTTCGCCGTCTGGGCTTCACTAAACTACGCCCGCGCTGCGGAGTTTTGCATTCGCAGCGAAATTTGATTTGGAAATGACGAGCCTCCTTCCATGATTCGTTTCCCAACGAAGAAATTCCTAATGTTCCTGCGCGCGCTTCCCGCCTTGGCGAGTTGCGCCATCTTTCTTATGCTGGCAGCGGCTTCAGATGGCCAGACTGTATTGCGCGATGGGTGGAAGGTGCAGAGCTCAGAAAAAGTTGAGGCCACGGGCGAAAAAGTTTCCCAGCCAGATTTCCCCACGTCGGGTTGGTACTCCACTTCGGCGCCAAAGACGGTTTTTGCCGTGCTGGTAGAGAACGGCGTCTATAAGAACCCTTATTTCGGCGCGAACCTGCGCAACTTTCCGGGCGTCGAATACAAGATCGGCACGCAGTTCGCCAACCAGGACATGCCTGCCAACAGTCCCTACGCGGTGCCGTGGTGGTACCGCAAAGAGTTCGAACTCCCTCTAAGCGACCAGGGCAAACAAGTGTGGATGCAGTTTCGCGGAATAAACTATCGCGCCGAAATCTGGATCAACGGAAAAAAGGTCGCCGGCTCCGATGAAGTCGTTGGCGCGTTCCGACGTTACGATTTCAACGTCACGCAATTTGTGCGACCGGGCGCCAAAAATGCTGTTGCAGTCGCTGTTTCCGCGCCTGCGGCCAATGAACTTGGCATTACTTGGGTGGACTGGAATCCCACTCCGCCCGACAAGGATATGGGCCTGTGGCAGGAAGTGGTTATTTCCACCAGCGGGCCGGTGGCGTTGCGCCATCCGTTTGTCGAGACGAAACTCGATCTACCCAAAGCCGAGCTTGCCCACTTGACTGTGCGCGCCTATGCGAACAATTCCACCGACCAGCCGCAAAAGGGAACTCTGCGCGGCAAAATTGAAGGCGGCGGCCTGGCGATTGATTTCTCTCTGGAAGTTGAGTTCGCCGCAAACGAATCGAGAGAAATCACTGTCTCGCCGGAATCGGTTCCCGGCCTCAACCTGCTGCGGCCCAAGCTCTGGTGGCCGTATCAGATGGGTGAGCCGTTTCTCCACAAACTGACGCTGCAATTCGTAACGAAAGATAACGCCGTATCCGACACGCGAACGATCCAATTCGGCATCGTGCAGGCCGATTCCGAAATGACGTCCGACGGATACCGCTTGCTGAAAATCAATGGCAAGCCCATATTGATCCGCGGCGGCGGCTGGACTCCCGACATGATGCTGCGACTAGACGAATCGAAACGCCAAGCCGAATTCCGCTACGTCAAGGAAATCGGGCTGAATACGATTCGCCTCGAAGGAAAACTGGAGGACGAATCGTTTTTGGAGCGCGCCGATCGTGACGGCATCCTGGTCATGGCTGGATGGTGTTGCTGCGATGCCTGGGAAAAATGGGGCAAGTGGGGCGACGAAAACAAACGCGTCTCGGTGGATTCGCTGCGCGACCAATTGCTGCGTTTGCGCAAACACCCGAGCTTGCTGATGTGGCTCAACGGCAGCGACAACCCGCCGCCCGCCGATCGCGAGCAAGCCTATCTCGACGTCGAAAAAGACACTCACTGGCCCAAACCCGTGATTTCATCGGCCACCGCAAAGAAGGCCGAAGTCACCGGCGACTCCGGCGTAAAAATGAGCGGGCCGTACGACTACGTTCCTCCGGCCTATTGGCTGCTCGATACGAAAGCGGGTGGCGCCTACGGCTTCAACACGGAAACCAGCCCGGGTCCGGCCGTACCTCCGTTCGAAGAGTTGAAAACATTCATTCCCGAAGACAAATTATGGCCGATGAACGACGTGTGGAATTTCCATGCCGGCGGCGGCCAATTCAAGACCATTGATCTTTTTGCGCACGCGCTCGAAATGCGCTACGGAAAAGCCAAAGATGCCGCCGACTTTGCCTGGAAATCCCAAGCCATGACTTACGAAGGCCAGCGCGCCATGTTCGAGGCCTACGGCCGCAATAAATATAAATCCACCGGCATAATTCAGTGGATGCTCAACAACGCGTGGCCCGGCTTGATCTGGCATTTGTACAGCTATGATTTGCGGCCGGCGGGCGGTTACTTCGGCTCGAAGATCGCGCTCGAGCCGGTGCACGTGCAATTCTCGTATGATGATCGCACCATCGCCGTGGTCAACAGCACGCAGAAAGATCAGTCTGCGCTAAAGCTTGTTGCGAAAATATTCGATACTGCCGGGGCCGAGAAATTCTCTCGCGAGGCGCAGCTGGATGTCGCCGCGGACGGCGTGGCCAAATCCATCGCGATTCCTGAACCCACAGACATTTCTTCGGCGTATTTCCTAAGCCTGCAGCTCTTTTCTTCCAGAGGAGAATCGCTCAGCCGCAATTTTTATTGGCTTTCCACGAAGGCAGACATCCTCGACTACGCCAAGACGGAGTGGTACTACACGCCGCAGACCGAGTTCGCCGATTTTTCCTCGCTGCAGGATTTGCCCAAAGCGTCCGTGCGAGCGGCGTTGCATCCCGCGGGTGTAACCGAGCAAGATGCCGGATTTCGAGTCGTCGTCGAGAACACCGGCAAGAGCGTCGCATTCCTCATGCGTCTCCGTCTGGTCCAGGGCAAAGAGCATGAAGAAATTCTTCCCGTGTTCTGGCAGGACAACTACATTTGCTTACTGCCGGGTGAGAAACGGGAAGTTGCCGCGAGCCTTCGCACGAGCGATCTGGGCTCGGCCAAACCGACATTGCTCGTGGATGGCTTCAACGTAGCGTTGGTTTCGGCGCACGAAGGTGCGAAATAGCTCAGGCAGAACCGTTGAATTGTGATTCCTCTTGATGTTGCTGTCAGCTGCGCGCGGTCCACGCATCGCGAAACAAGCCTTGAGAAAATCCCGGAGGCGTTGTCTGGTCGACTGCGTAACGGTATAACGCGGCATTAAAAATTCCCTGCACCGCGGAACTGACTACCGACAGCAACAGGAAATACGCTGCCATGAATATTCCGCCCGCCAGCATGCCCTTCGGCCCGGCGTAGTTGATCGCGCCGATCCAGATCAGAAATCCCGGCACCATCATCAAAAAGAAAATCAACCCCAGGCTGAAGCCGCCCGCTACTTTTTCGCCCCAGGTTTCCTTGAAAAGTTCGGCGGAGCGGTACAGCGCAGCGCCGGGTGACAACTCTTCAAACGCCAGCACCGGCACGACGAAATAACATGCGAGGTTCCACGCGACGCCGATGAATCCCACCACAATGCGGCCGATGAAACCCGCACGTTCACTCAACGCGCGCAACACCATTCCAACAGTTGCCGCGATGAACGCCCATTGCAGAATGACCCATTTCCGTTTCCACGCGAGTTGCAAGCCTTGATCGAAGGTCCAGCTTCCGCCGGTCAGCCGGCTGTTGGCCACTCCCACCAGCGCCACATTGAAGAAGATGATCACGAAATAGTTGGCCATGTAGAGCAGGAACAGCGCGCCCATCACTTCCGGCGAACCCACGAACGCCTGCGGATTATCCCGTGGAATCAACGCTGATAGATTTCCGAGCTGCGGCTGAAAGACAGCGGCGCCGCCAGCCAGCAGCAGCAGCGTTACGATGACGCAGCTGACGCCGGAGAGCACGGGAAACATCAGCAGCTGTTTGTCAGCCCACAGAATGGAAAAACTGGCGCTGACGAGGTCCCAGCTTCGCGAGAGCCTGCCCATGGAAGCTCCTGTTCGGCAATCGGATTTGACGGAGGCACGCGGGGAACTTCCTTCATTTTTGCAGGAAAACTCGCGAAAAACCAGTGAGATATCACTGCACAGGATGCGAGGCGAAGTATTGGGCGAGGCCGGCGCTCAGCTGATCGAGCCCGGCGTTCACACTTTTTTGCAGGGACTGCACAACAGAGGTCACGGTTTTTTGCGGGACGGGTTCGTCGCCGGTGTATTTGTCGTTCCACACCACGTGGCCGGCTTTTACGTCGAAGAGTTCCAGTTGTAACGAAAACCGGGCCTTGATTCCCGCCGGATCGTCTACTTCATTCAGCGCAGCGAGATGTCCGCGCAAAATGAAGTCGCCGCGCGTGGTGCTCGAGAGATGCTGCACGGCCTTGTACTGATGGGAACCACGAAGGCGTTCGACCAGCAGGCGCTCGATCATTCCCGTGGGCGGCTCGGCCCAGCGGTGATATTCGTCGACGCCAAGTTCGACGTCGCTCATCGCATAGACCACGCGATCATCGCGGAGCAGGTGCGGGGCGTTCAAGCGGCCGACAATGATGGTCACCGGAACCGGTTGCGCACTCGTCTGCGCGAGGGCTGGCGGAGTGGACAGCGTGTAGTAGCGAAGCGTGCGAGCCTTTACGCAGCCGGCTGCCACGCACGCCACAACCATGGTCCACATCGCCAAGCGTTTCATTCGTTGTCCTCTGACCGCGATATTTCCCCTGATTCTTCCCGTTTCTAGTCTTTCGGAATCTTGCCCGGCTCGTGCGCAGGCGGCGACGCCGAGCGCAGCAGCGTGTACGGCCGCTGCTTCAAGGTTTCTGTCAACTGCCGCAAGTTCAGCGAGGCTTCACGGAAATTGTTCAGGATCTCGTCGATATTTTCTCCGTTTGCGCTCAGCGTACTTTGCAGCTGGTCGGTCACCTGGTTGGCCGTTTGCAGCAGACGCCGCAAATCTTCCACCGATTTGCGGATATCGGGCCGATTCTCGTCGAGCGTACCTTCCACGGAATCGAGTGTCTTCTGCAATTGCGAGTTGGTTTTCTTGAGGTCGTCGAGCAGCGGGGCGATCTTGGCGCTGGCTTCATTCACATTGTTGATGGTGGCGTGCAGCGGCTTGCGATTCTCTTCCAGCACGCCACGAACGTTGGCCAAGCTGGCGCTCAGGTTTTCGCGGTTCTTGTCGTTCAAAAGATCATTCACGCGAGCGACCGTGACCTGCAACTCGATCGTGCGCCGATTCAAGTTCGCGAGGAGCTCGCGCGCTTCCGGCGCCAGATTGCCGAGCTGCGCTTCGAGTTCGGCGAAACCGATATATTCGATGGATTTCAGGACGCTGCCATCGGGAGCGCGCGGAGCCGCGGCGGTGCCCGGCAAAATGCCCAGGTGATTGTCGCTGAGCGGGCTGTTGCTGGTGATGATTGCGGTGCTATCCGTCTTTACCGGCACGTCGCGGTGCACGCGAAAGACGATTTCCATCCGCGTCAAATCGTGCGCGTCGGTGCGGACAGTTTCGACGCGGCCAATCGAGGGTCCACCGGCGTAGCTGACTTCGGTGCCGGGGCGAAGTCCTCCGGCATTTTTGAAAAAGGCGCGATATTTCATATCGCCACGATTGAAAAAGCCGGTGAGCGAGAACAGTGTAACGATCAGCAGCGCCGCCGCAACCAGCACAAAAAGGCCGACGAATGCTTCTTCACGGCGCGTGGAGGAAGAGTTCATGGCAGCGGAGACCTGTGAAAATTCCTCGAAAAGAGAGGGGAGTATAACATGGCCGAGAGGCAGGAAGCCGTGCGCGCGACGGAGTTGGCAGCGAGTGGAAAATAGCTCATTGCCGAGGCCTCGGGACTTCTCCGGTCAGCATCTGCAGGTAGTCGATTTCCTGGCTGAGTTCGGGTTCCGCGACACGATCAAGAAATTGCCGGACGCGCGGATGCGCGCTGGCCTGTAATTCCGCCGTGGTGCCGACAGCGACGATGTGGCCCTTGTCGAGCAGCACCATGCGATCGGCGATGAGAAATGCGCTGGCCAATTCGTGCGTGACGACGATGATGGTGATTCCAAAAGCTTCTTTCAGTTTGAGCAGCAGCTGATCGATTCCGGCGGCGATGATGGGATCGAGGCCGGCGGAAGGCTCATCGAAGAAAAGAATTTCCGGATCCATGGCCATGGCGCGGGCGACGGCGGCGCGTTTTTTCATGCCGCCACTCAATTGCGCAGGCATGTAATCTTCGTATCCACTCAAGCCCACTTCGTTGAGCTTCAAGCGAACCATGATTTCGATGGTGGCCGGATCGAGTTGCGTATGCTCGAGCAGAGGCAAGGCAACGTTTTCGCCGACGGTCATGGAGCCGAAAAGGGCGCCGCTCTGAAACGAGATGCCAATGTGCTGGCGCAGCTCGCGCCACTCCTCCTCGGAAAGGGCACAGAGATTTTTCCCGCGAAGAATCACGTCACCACTTGTCGGTCTCTCGAGGCCCACCAGAGTACGGAGCAAAGTGCTCTTACCGGAGCCGGACCCGCCGAGTATGACGACGGTTTCTCCTGCCAGGACGTCGAAAGAGACGCCGTGGAGAATTTCGCGCTCGCCATAGGCGACGTGCAGATTGCGAATAGAAAGCACGGGCGCTTGCGCCGAACCGTGTGCGTCAGCCAGGTTGATTTCGTTCATCGTTGCTTAGCCAATTCCGATATAAAACATCGCGGTAAAAACCAGGTCCACCATGATGACAAGAAAAATTGATTTCACAACCGCGGCCGTGGTGGAGCGGCCAACTTCTTCGGCGCCGAGGCCGGTGCGTAAGCCCTCCTGGCAACCGACGGTAGTGATGACCAGACCAAACATCAAGCTCTTGATGAGGCCGGTGACGATGTCGCGCAAGGCCAAGGCGTTGAGGGTGGCGATAATGTAGGTCTTAAACGTAAAGCCTGCCGCTGCCATGCCGAAGACTGCACCGCCGACCACGCCCATGAAGTCAGCCCAAATGGTGAGGCACGGCATCATGAGCAACATGGAAAGAAGTTTGGGCGCGACGAGAAACCGCACGGGATCGAGGGCCATGGTTTCAAGCGCGTCGATTTCCTCGTTCACTTTCATGGTGCCGAGTTCGGCCGCGAAAGACGAACCGGAACGGCCGATGACGAGAATGGCGGTGATGAGAGGGCCAAGTTCGCGGGAGACGGAAATGGCGACGGCGTCTGCGACAAACTGCATCGCTCCGAATTTTCTCAGTTCATAAGCGGCTTGCAGCGCGAGAATGGTGCCGATAAAAAAAGTGATCAACGAAAGAATGGGAAGGGATCCGATGCCAACGGCCATGGCCTGATGCATAGCGCGGCCGTAGGCAAGGCGGCGGCGCTCGAAAAGATCCATGACCATGGCGCGGGCAGCGGAAGCGCCGAGTCTGGCCAGGCCGCCGACGTAGGCGAGTCCATCGAGAGTGGCAGCCCCAATATTTTCAGCGAAAGGCATTTTACGTTTTGCCGGAAAGCCCCGAGGGATTATGCACTTTCACTGGTGCCGTCGCCAGTAGAGCGATCCAGCTTGTTGGCATCGGGCAGGGGCGCGGCGAGGGCTTCCTCTTCCGTGGCATGAACCTCAAAGACACGTAGGAGGTGGGTGAGCTCTAGAACCGTGACCGCCGGCTTGGAAAGGCCGTACAGAACGAAGCGGGCGCCGGAGTCGCGGGCGATTTTGAGACCCTCGACCAGGGAGGCGATGCCGGAACTGTCCACGTACTTGACGCCGGTCATGTTCACAAAAAGCTGCGCGACGTGTTCGTCCCTGAGCAGGACCAACAGAGTTTTGCGGATCTGCGGCGAGTTGAAAAGCGTGATATCGCCCACGAGGTCAAGAATGGTGACCTCGCCCAGCTGGCGAGTGGAGATCTGAATTGGAGGACCTGAGGGCACCGTGACCTCTTTTGCCAGAGAATCGGCCAGGATGCAAGTAGAGATGACGGAGTCGGGGTTTTGGGTAGAGGCGACAAACTCTCCCTGGGATTTCGGTGGGACGATACCCCCTCCTCTTTTTTCCGTAAGTGCAGATTCTAAAGAACTTACCGGGACAAGAATCGGCTTCAGCCATCTCCGCTTCGTAAAAACCATGAAAAGACACGAGCCGCGCGGAAGGATTGGCGGACTCCTAGCCGGGGCGGACGGTCCAGCCGCCGCTCTCAAGCCGACCCGAGAATCACCGCGCGGACGTGGAGGTTAACGATCGAATTCGAGGCTGCGGGGGAGGTCCTTACGCGGAACTAAACGCCTTGGGGAACGTCTTTGTTAATGGCATGGTGGCGTACGGGTGTGCCAGTCGGATCGCGCTTCAAGTGAGCGGCCGAGAATCTTCGGGGAGGGAACGTGATGAAGGGACTGAGTGGGCTGAGGTTGGTAGCGTCCGGCTGCCTGGTAGTGGCGGTGAGTTGGATGGCGGCGGGAGCGTGGGCGCAGGGCGATAAAAAAGACGATGGCAAGCAAGGGGGCGCAAAGGCTGAAGGGAGGATGGCGAGGATCGAGCAGGGGATTGACCCGGTGCAGCTTGGAAATGACGCACCGATCAAACTGGATTTGACGGCTGTGATGAAGCTTTACAACGACCCAGGTTTGAGCGTGGCGGTGATCGACGGATTCAAGATAGCGTGGGCCAAGGGATATGGCACGACGGAGTTGGGAGGAAAGAGTCCGGTTACGACGAAGACGCTGTTTCAGGCGGGATCGATTAGCAAGCCGGTGGCAGCGACCGGAATGCTGGCGCTGGTGCAAGCGGGGAAGCTTTCGCTGGATGAAGACGTCAACGTGAAGCTGAAGACGTGGAAAGTGCCGGAGAACGAGTTCACGAAGGAGCAGAAGGTGACGCTGCGACGGCTGGCGAGCCACACGGCGGGACTGACGGTGCACGGATTTCCGGGATACGACGTCGACGCGAAAGTGCCGACGTTGGTCGAGATTTTGAACGGCGAAAAGCCAGCAAATACACCGCCGATCCGTGTGGATATCGTTCCGGGCACGCAGGAACGGTATTCGGGCGGCGGAGTGACCATCGAACAGCAGTTGATGATGGACGTGACGGGCAAGGCGTTTCCCGCGCTGATGAAAGAAACGGTGCTGAGCAAAATTGGGATGCTTGACAGCAGCTACGAGCAGCCATTGCCCGCGGCATGGGCGTCACGGACGGCGGTTGGGACGCAGGTCAACGGGAAATCCATTCATGGTAAATGGCACGTGTATCCGGAAATGGCGGCAGCGGGATTGTGGACGACACCGACGGACCTGGCGAAATTTGCCATTGAGATCGCGCTCGCCAGGCAAGGCAAATCGAACAAAGTGCTTTCGCAGAAAACGACGGAGGAGATGTTGACCCCGGTGCTGGATGAGGCTGGACTGGGCTTTTTTATTTCGAAGGTTCATCCAGGACAATTCGGGCATAACGGGGCCGATGAAGGATTTCAGGCTCTGCTGGTAATGAATTGGGAAACGGGGCAAGGCGTAGCGATCATGGCCAACTCCGACAACGGAATTTCGGTTGCGTCGGAATTCACGCGTAGTGTGGCCAAGGAATATGCCTGGAAGTATGAACGGACACCCCGCGGGGAGACGGAGCAACTAGTATTGATCGCGTTGCTGAAGGGGGCAGACGCCGTTCTGCAGAAATATGATGAGCTTAAAAATTCCGGGGACGCGAAGAAGCGGCCGGAGGAGCACGTCCTGAACATGATCGGGTATCGGGTATTCTTGCAAGCCGACAAGTCGGATGACGCGATCAAGGTGTTTCAGAGAAACGTGCAAGAGTATCCGGAGTCCTCGAATGTGTATGACAGCCTGGGAGAAGCGTACGCGGCGGCGGGGAAGAAGGAACTGGCGATCGAAAATTACGAGAAGTCGCTAAAGCTGGATCCGAAGAATGAGAATGCAAAGGA
>DASSYL010000174.1:0-8385 GCA_035703315.1 Candidatus Acidiferrum sp.
TTATTCGCCGCCGAGAACGAGACTTTCCTGGTCGCGTCCGAAGAGGAAGGAATACTCCTTGGGCCGCTTGCTGAAGAGGGTGAGCGCTAACCCGGCTGTCGGGTCCAAAATTGGGAAAGGACTCCGAGATGGCTTCCCAAAATGGTTCTATCCAGCCTGCCTCGTCGGATGTTTTCCGCTCAATGAATTCCATTGTGAAACGTAACAGCTCTCGCGGGATTCGCTCCGCCTTGATCGCCGCGGGCGCGGCCGATTTTGTCGCCGACGCGCAAGCGGATCTGCCCGCCGCCGCTTCGTCGAAAAACGTCTGCAAACTGTGCGCCGCCTTGCGCCGGAAGTTGGCGATTCCCGATTCTCCGCGCCTTCTGACGCCCCTCTTCCCGACTCCTTCGGAGAAATCCTGCGCCACGAACTCAACAATCCGCTCACCGGCATTCTCGGCAATGCGGAGCTCTTGCTCGCCGAAGCGCGGCGGCAAAAATCCCGCGCAATTTTCGGAAAGCAGTCTCAAGCGGATAGAAACCATCGCGGCGCTTGCGGTGCGCCTGCGCGAAACCGTGCGCCGGCTCAGTCAGGCTTGCGAAGCGCGCTCGGAGCAGGTTCGCTCGGCCTCGTACGCTCGCGGTCGAAGAAAGCGATCACGCGGCGGCGGAACTCCTCGGGTGCCGTACCCATTGCGCCAGTGTGCAGCGCTCCTGGCACTCGCCATAGTTCCTTTGGCCCGCTTGCTGCGCGCAAAATCTTTTCGGCGTGACGGCAGGGCAGCACCACATCCGCTCCATCGCAAATCAACAGCAGGGGAAAAGCGCGCCGGCGCACCCCCTCGACAGAAGAAACTTCGTTCGCGGGGAAGCCCGCCAATCGTTCGCCGCGGTACACCACGATCCACGCGCCCGGTGCAAACAAGGTCTTTCCGAGCACCGGCCAGCGCTGCAAGCCGGCGTAATCGTACGCCGCTTCCCGCAAATCGGCGAAGGGCGCTTCAGCAGCCACAGCTTCGATGCGTGCATCCGCACCCGCGGATTGCAACACGATTCCCGCGCCCATCGAGTTGCCCAAAGCAAAAACGTGAGCGGGATGTTCCGCCAGCGTCAGCGCGTCAATCACGGCGGACGTATCCTTGCGCTCCAGCCAGCCATAGCTCGCCATCGCGCCGTCGCTCGCACCGTGCGCCCGCTGATCCATCATCACCACACCATAGCCCGCTTGCAGCAGCATCCGCGCGTGCTCGGCCATTCCATAGCGATTGTCGGCCACGCCATGAAACACCAGCACGTAAGCCCCGTTGGGCTTCGCCGCGCGGACTTTCCAGCCGCGCAGCAAGGCGCCGTCCGGCGCACGCACGTCAAACTCTTCGCGTCGCGCACCGATCTGTCCGAAGGTCACGTCCGCGTCGCGCGTCATGTCCGGCGTCAGCGCTCGCTTTTCAGGATGCAAAAAACCGGCAGCGCCGTACCAGCCGGCTATTGCCGAGAGCAGTCCAGGAAAAAACAGCAGAATCAGCACAATACGCATGAGGCGGGCCATGCCATAGATACGCGTCGGCTACGTCTAAAGTTTCTAAAAAGTGCCAACACGTTTAGGAACGAAACAAGACCGACTCGCGCTGGAACATTTTCACAGCCAGGTACAGCGCGCCGGCGGCATAAACGCACGTCGAGACGAAAATCAGAATGATGTAGTTCCAATGATATTCGCCGGTGATTAGTTCCTTGCACAGCAGGCTGACGTTCAGCAGCGGCACAACGGCCAACTTCGGCGTTAGCTCCACTCCGGGCAGCATGGCGGATATGGCGGGAATCACAACGAGAAACATCAGCGGCGCGATGTAGCTCTGCGCCTCCTTATGGCTCTTGGCAAACAACGCGATGGTGAAGAGTCCTGCCGAAAAAAGTACCGACAGCGGTATGGCCATGACGATCACCGAAGCGGCGGCCGCTGGCCCAAGCGACAGTTGCGGGAGCGGCTCGCCTTCGTCAACCATTTGATTCAAAGCTCCCGACTTTTGCAGTACCGTGGAAGAGACGCTTACGGAAAACATCAACAGCACTGCCGTGACCAGCGACGCCGTCATCACCAACAGGAACTTTCCCAGCACCAGGTGCGTGCGTGACACCGGGCTCGACAGAATCGTTTCCATGGTGCCGCGTTCTTTTTCGCCGGCAGTCAAATCAATCGCCGGATGCATCGCTCCGTTCAAGCACATCAAAATCAGCATGTAGGCGATAATTCCGCCCAGAATGGCGCCGGCTTCTTTTTCCGGCGGCGCAATGTTTTGCCGTCTTACGGCGAAAGGTTTCAACAGTTCGCCGGGTAGGTGATTTGTGACTAACCGCTCCGTCACGACTGAGTCGCGATATTCTTTTAAAAAGCTTTCGATGTTGGCCGCTGCAAATTCGGACTTCATCTCGCCGCCATAAATGTAGATCTTGACCGTGCCGGCTTGACCCTTTGCTAGCTCAGTCTGGAAGTCTGGCGGAATCTCCACCGCGGCGCGGATTTTCTTGTCGACCACCAGATTTTTCCAATCGCCGCTTGTCGGCACTGCGTTGATCTTCGGATTTGTGCGAAGCGCGTCCACAACACCTGGCGAATCTTCGCTGCCGATGATCATGATTTTTGGTTTTTCTTTTTTGGCGTTGCCGATAACGGCGGACATCACACCCGTAAATCCCGCTCCGAGCACCGGAATCATAAGCAGAGGGACGAGAAATGTCGTGATCAGCGTTCGCCTGTCGCGCAATGCTTCGGTCAATTCCTTGCGGTAGACGATGCCGATGTTTCGCAGGCTCATGTCAGACCGCCTCTTGGTAATGCGGCGTGACAATTTTCACGAAAATTTCTTCCATGTCGTTCACGCCGTGCCGCTGCCGCAGTTGCTCAATGGTTCCTTCCGCCAGCAGCTGCCCATTCTGGATGATACCGATGGTGTCGCAAAGCTTCTCCACCTCGCGCATAACGTGCGTTGAGAAAATAACCGTCTTGCCGCGATCGCGGCATTCGCGGATGAATTCGATGATGGTTCGCGCGGTCATGATGTCCAGCCCCAATGTGGGCTCGTCAAAAATCATGACTGGCGGATCGTGTATCAGGGTCCTCGCAATCGATGTTTTTTGTTTCATGCCGGTGGAGAGTTTGTCGCAGCGCCGGTCGCGAAATCCGTTCATATCCAGCCGGTCGAAAATCTCGTCGATACGTTTCTTTAGCGTCGTCGCGTCGAGTCCATTGAGCCGCCCAAAGTATTCGACCATTTCCTGCGCCGTGAGCCGCGGATACAGCGCAGTCGCCGTCGAAAGAAATCCGCAATGCTTTCGCACGCGTTCCGGATGCTCAACGATGTCATGTCCGCAAAGCCGCGCCGTTCCACTCGTCGGTTCCAGGATCGTAGCCAACATCCGCAGTGTGGTGGTTTTCCCCGCGCCGTTCGCCCCCAGCAATCCATAAATCTCGCCCGGCCGGCAGGCAAAGCTCACGCTGTCTACGGCCCTTATTTCTCCGCGTTTCTTGTCCTGGAATGTCTTGCTCAGATTCACCGCTTCAATCACGGTTCCGTCCTCTTACAACGCACTTGAATTCTAAGCTCTTGGTTGCCCAAGAAGAGTACCGCAATCTGCTATTTTCCAGGGTGCTTGGCAAAGCTGTCCGTCAGGAATTGTTCGAACCGAGCGTGTCACAGCACGTGTTTCGATGGTGCAACGCGCTTGGCTCTTGCTACCATGGAATATTCGCGCTTGCCAATGACAGAGGACGGACCACGGACCTAGTCTCAGAATCGAGGCGCACCGGTTTTGGCCCCTCTGTCGGTGTGCCGCAACGAGGAGTAGCGACAACAAAATATGGACCGCAGACTGCGCAACCGAATCCTGCTGTTTTTACTGGCAGCCGGCATCCTGGCGTATGTTTTGGTCTTGCTGAGCGGCCGGAAGCCGGTGACCAAGCTCTCCGCTACCTATCCCACGCGCGAAAATATCGTTTCTTCCGTCAGCAGCAACGGCAAAGTCGAGCCCATTTCCCCTTACGTGATGCGCGCGCAGCTCGATACTTTCGTCGACCATGTTTACGTGTTGGAGGGCCAACAGGTTAAAAAAGGCCAGCTTCTTTTGGAGTTGAACGTCAAGGACGCAGCCGCTTCTCTGGCGCAAGCGCGCGCGCGGCTCCTGAAAGCTCAGGACGATTTTCGCGCGGCGAATTCCGGAGGGCGCGCCGACGAAGTGGCGCGTGTTACTGGCGACCTCGCCAAAGCAACCGCCGAACGTGACCGTTTGCAGCGTAGCCACGATGCCTTGCAACGTCTTCTGGCACAGCAGGCTGCCACCAAAGACGAACTTGCCGCGAATGAAGTCGAGCTGGCAAAGGCACAAGCCGAAGTCACTCGCCTGACCGCCGCCAAGCAGGAATTTGATCGTAGCGTTCACTTGAGCTCTGGCGTCAGCAGCCTCCAAGTTCAGCAAGCCCAAAGCGAAGTTGCGGCACTCGAAGGAAAAGTGCGTGACGGACGCATCACAGCTCCGATTGACGGCACTTTGTATTCCTTTCCGGTCCGGCAAGGCGATTTTGTAAAAGCCGGAGACCTGCTCGCGGAAATGGCGGATCTGCATAAAGTGCGTGTGCGCGCCTTTGTGGATGAACCGGAAATCGGCGCCCTGCAGGCGAACCAGCCCGTCCGCATTACCTGGGACGCGCTGCCCGACCGTTCCTGGCAGGGCCAGACCGAAGTGGTTCCCAAGCAAGTGGTTCCTCGTGGTACCCGCAGTGTGGGCGAACTCCTCTGCTCGGTGAACAACGACAAGCTGGAGCTCCTGCCCAACGTAAACGTCAGCGTCCGCATCAATTCTAAGGAGCGCAACAACGTGCTGGTGGTGCCGCGCGGCACGGTGGCTTCGGAAAACGGCAAACGTTACGTTTTTGTGGTGAAAGACGGAGTCGGCAAAAAGGTGCTGGAGAAACGCGAAATCCAGATCGGCATTTCCGACGCCAATCACTATGAAGTGATGAGCGGCCTGGACACAAAGGATTTGATTGCTTTGCCGGGCGACATTGATCTGCAAGACGGCATGAGCGTGAAAATCGTGAACACGGAGAGTTCGTACATACAGGGGCACCAGGATGGCCTGTAGCCGTAGATTCAGAGTACTTCGCTTCGCCGGCTGCGCGGTTTTTCTGTACGGCTCGGCGTTGTTCGCGGCGGATGTGCCGGAAGAGGCGCGAACTTCCTTTAAGTCCGGCGATTACTCTCGGGCCATTGAAGTATTGAACCGCGCCGCAGCGGCTGCTCCCAACGATGCGGAAGTGCAGCACTTGCTGGCACGCTCGTACTTTGAAAGCGACAAATTCGACCGCGCCATTTCCGCCGCCGAGAAATCCATCGCGTTGGAACCAAAAAATTCCGCGTACCACGAACTCCTTGGCCGCGCGTACGGAGAGAAGGCTGATCGCTCCGGCTGGTTCAGCGCGCTCTCTCTCGCCAAGAAGGCGCGCAAAGAGTTCGACGCAGCGGTCCAGCTCGACGGACACAATTTTTCCGCTATGCAAGCCATGATTGAGTTTGACTGCAGCGCGCCGGGGATCGCCGGCGGCGGCGAAGACAAAGCGCGCCCCGAGATCCAAAGGCTGAGCGAATTGGACGCGGCCGAAGGCCGCTATGCGGCCGGGAATTGCCGCCGTCAGAAAAAAGATTACGAAGCCGCTGACGCCGAATTTCAAAAAGCGCTGGCTCTCCGTCCCAATTCGGTCGACTTGATCTATGACATCGGCGACTACTACATGAAGCGCGATCAAGCCGACGGGCTGGCGATTGTCATAAAGGAAGGCGAGCGCGCCGACCCCGCCGACGCTCGCGGCGATTTTTTTCGAGGCGTGGTTCTGGTGTTGCAGAAACAGAAGCCCGCGGAATCCACCAAGCTGATGCGCGAATACATCGCCCGCGCGCCGAAGCGCAGCAATTATCCGTCCAAAGCCATGGCTCATTACTGGATCGGGCGCATCCAGGAAAATCAGAATGACGCCGTATCGGCAAAGAAGGAATATCAGGAAGCGCTTAACTTAGAGCCGAAGAATCGATACGCCAACGAAGCCCTGAAACGTTTGCAGCGCGACTGAATGACTCGCGTCGGGTACTGGACGATTTCTCTATGATGGACTTCCACGAAACGTTTAGTGTTGCTATCGAGGCTCTTCGTTCGAACAAGGTGCGCGCCGCGCTGACTTCGCTCGGCGTAATCATCGGCAGCGCCTCGATTGTCCTGGTGGTCACGGTGGCGCTTACCAGTAAGAGGTTTGTCCTTCAGCAAATCGAAGCTACGGGCTCTAATCTGGTTTGGGCTGAAATGGTCAAGACGCCCGGCAAGGCGCAGCCTCTCAGCCACGAATTGACGTTGGACGACCTGGAGACAGTGCGTGCTTCCATTCCGCAGGTTACCCAGGTCGCGGGTACGATCGGCATGCAGATGTCGGTGGTTGCGAAAGGTGTGGAGCGGTCGGTGACCTTGCTTGGCGTCACGCAGGGTTATCAGGAAATCCGAAGATTGATCGTTATCCGCGGACGCTATTTTGATTCTACTGACATGGAGCGCCGCGATAAGGTCTGTCTCATCACCAAGCAGCTGGCGGCACGCCTTTTCGGCCAGGAGAATCCGCTGGGACGCACGGTTCGTATGGGCGAACTGACTTTTTCCGTGATTGGAGTCTTTGTCGAGCGCGCGGAAACTTTCGGGCTTTCGGATATTCAAGAGGAAACGGTAGTCATCCCGTTCAGCCTGATGAAGTATTACACGGGCGTGGACATTGTTCGGGTCCTGGACGCCCAGGCTGCGCGGGCGGAAGACGTTCCTTCCGTACAAAAGCAGGTTAGTCAAATCCTTAAGAGCCGACATCCGGCAGACGCGGAATACAACGTACAGACTCTGACGATAATTCTCGATGCTGCACGCAGGATTTCTCTTGCACTTACCATCGTGTTGATCGTCATTGCGTTTATCGCGCTGCTCATCAGTGGCATCGGCATCATGAACATCATGCTGGTCACGGTGAAGGAGCGCACGCGTGAAATTGGCATCCGCAAAGCGATTGGCGCGGCGCGCCGCGAAATCATGTACCAATTTCTGATTGAAGCGTTTTTGATCAGCGGCGGCGGCGCGGTGATCGGCATTCTGATCGGACTGGCGGTTCCGGTGACGGCGCAATTCTTTCTGCCGAGCAACCTTCGCGTGCCGATTTCCCCAATGAGCGTCATCCTGGCGTTTGTGGTTTCGTGTTCGACCGGACTGTTTTTCGGATACTTGCCGGCGGATCAGGCGGCGCGCCTGCAGCCGATTGAATCGCTGCGATACGAATAAATTTTGCCGCAGCGGTTTTAAGCCGTTGCGCTCACACAACTCGTCACATGAGGAGCAACGGAATGCGCGCAATTGTTCGCTATTCGATGGCAGCGACGGCACTCGGACTTCTGATCTCCAGCGTGACTTTTGCGCAGAACGCACCGCAGCCAATTGCGCTCACCTTGAAACGCGCGATTGAACTGGCGCTAGAAAATAGCAAAGACATCCAGGTGGCCAAAATCCAGGCCAGCATTGCAGACCGCGCGGCCATGATCAACAAAGCGCAATTTCTACCTAATCTTTATGCGGGTTCCGGCGCGGGCTACACCTACGGCATTCCGGAAACTCCAGGAGGCCGCGCGCCATCGGTCTTCAACATCACCTACACGGAACAGGTATTCAACGAGCCGCTGCGCGGACAAGGCAAGGAACAAGCCGAACAGGCCAAAGCGCAAAGAATCGTATTGGAAGATGCGCGCAATTCGGTGATTGTGCGGACCGCGTCGGCGTATCTGGAGCTGGTGAAAGTGCGGCATTCCGCGGAGCTGCTGGGCAAAGAGCAAGAGAGCGCCGACAAAATTCTGGGCGTCGTGCAGCAACGCGCAGGAGAGGGCTTTGAACTGCCGGTCGAAGTGACACGTGCGCAGTTGACCAAAGCGCAGGTTGCGCAGCGGCTGCTGCAACTGCAGGGACGGGAGGACGAGTTGGAGATTTTTTTGCGAAGCCAATGCGGTCTGGCTCCCGAACAGCCGGTCGAAGTGACGCCGGAAGATCTGCCGGGAGCCGCGGAGCAAGAAGGCGCGAATTTGATCGCACTGGCGATGCAGGACAATACGGATTTGCGGTTGGCCCAATCAGACGTGCGCGCCAAAGAATTTCGCCTGACCGGAGAAAAGCGCGGCTATTGGCCGACACTGGAACTTGTTAGCGTGTATAGCCTGCTTGCGCAATTCAACAACTACGACCAGTTCTTCAATCATTTTCAGCGGAACAATTTCAACGCCGGCGTGCAAGCACAAGTGCCAATTTTCAGCGCCAGCGTGAAGGCCAACGTGGCACTGGCGAAAAC
>DASSYL010000291.1:0-5154 GCA_035703315.1 Candidatus Acidiferrum sp.
TGCACGGTGTTTGGCTGCTCCGAGGCGCCGCCCGACGAAGCAAAAGTGACTGTGACGGCGACAGATATGGCGGGAAACGTAGTCACGCGACAGGTGACTGCACCCGCCCCGCGGCCGAGTGTTGCGCTTGGCGCGGGGTTCACAACGTTTCGTGCACCGGCGGCTGAAGCTCCGGTAGCTGTGCCGGCTCCGCCAAGTGCGGGCACCGCAGGAATCGCGATTCCTGCGCCTCCCCCACCGCCGCTTCCAGCAGGAACCGGTGCGGCGCCTCCGCCCGCGCTGCGACCACAAATCCAACCGGTGCAAGCAAGTTCGCAGCCTGTAAACTACTATCAACAGGACCGCCCAAAGACCCGTGTAATTTTCGTGCTGCTGGGAATTTTTCTGGGGATTTTCGGGGTGCACAATTTTTACGCGGGTTACGCCAAAAAGGGAGCGATGCAGCTGGTCGCTTCGGTGCTGATCGGCTTTTACGCCGAGATCGCCGCCTGGCTTTGGGTAGTCGTGTGGCTTTGGGCGATCATGGAAATTTGCATGGTCAACAAGGACGCTGACGGGACGCAGTTCGTATAGCATGGCCTTGACGGAGGGCCGACGTAAATGAACTACTTCATCAAACGAGACACCAACGAGTATGGGCCGTACACGCTGGCCGACATACAAAAATACGTTGCGTCCGGGAATATTCTGCTGACCGACCTTTGCCGCAGCGAAGGTCTGACGGACTGGGTGCCGGTTTCGCAAGTGATCGGCAACATTCCTGTTCCGGCGGCGCCTCAGCCGGTCGCCGGTGCGCCCGCTGCTTATGCCGCCCCGGCGGTTTCGCCCTACCCTCCGCCACCCAATTTGCATTGGGGAATTTGCGTGCTCTTGTCGATCGTGACGTGCGGAATATTTTCTGTGGTGTGGATTATGGTCGAAGCCTTCTGGGTGAAAAAAGTTCAGCCCACGAGCAAGGCCGTTACCTATTTCTCCATCGTCATCGGGTTGTGGGCACTGTCTTTCGTGCTGAGTATCTCGGGCGGCGTTTCTGCGGCGAGGACTGGTCACACCGACAGTTCGCTACAAGCCATACAGGGCGTCATTACGCTTGGGTATGCGATCGTATGGATCGTTGGCGCGTTCAGCATGCGCGACTCCATCGAAGAG
Organism: Candidatus Acidiferrum sp.; assembly: GCA_035703315.1. Classification (GTDB taxonomy): domain Bacteria; phylum Acidobacteriota; class Terriglobia; order Acidiferrales; family UBA7541; genus Acidiferrum. The sequence goes on from DASSYL010000291.1 coordinate 1,150, forward strand.
CACTTCAATTCGGCGGAGCCGATCGGCCTGAGTCTAAGTGGTGTAATGACTTTCTTTTTTAACGTTTGGTATTTCCAGTATCACTTCACAAAAATCAATGAAATGAAGCGCCGCCAGGTGGGCTACTCCGTATGAGTTCAGCGCGAGCGACAGCAAATCTGTTTGCGGCGGGCGGCTTGGCCGGCGCTGCGCTGTTATATCGCTTTTCGCCGACCGCGTATTCCTTTTATCCCCGCTGTCCGTTCTTCGCGCTGACGCATCATTATTGTCCGGGCTGTGGGGCCACGCGAGCGATTGCGGAGCTGCTGCACGGCAACGTGGCCGCGGCACTGCACTTCAATGCGGCGGTGACGCTGCTCCTGCCTTTCGCACTGTGCTATCTCGCAATAGTCTATTGGACCGTTTTGCGGGAAAATCGCATCAAATGGCCGGACGTTCCTGTGTGGACATGGAAAATGGCGTTTGCGTGCATTGCGATCTTTGGATTCACGCGAATGTTCGTGCCAATATCTCTTTAGTCCTCACGAAAGCAAACGAACTCATGCTCTCGCCGCGCATCCGCCGTTTGAAACTCGATCACGACCAGCTACAACAGCGCTTTGCCGGCTGGCCGCTCATCCAAATAACCGGCACGGCAGGAATGCCGCCGGAAGTCTACCGCTTCGTTTATCACATAAAAGGATTGTTCGTCGCGCCAAACGGCGAAATCCAGGAACGACCGATGCACCATTTAGAAGTCAATCTTTCCCTGGGCTACCCGCGCCGCGCACCGCAATGCCGCATGTTGACGCCGGTGTTTCACCCAAACTTTGACGAAGCCACAGTTTGCATCGGCGATTTCTGGGCGGCTTCCGAAGGACTGGACGACCTCATCATCCGCATCGGCCGCATGATCGCCTACCAGGAGTACAACACCAAAAGTCCGCTGAACGGTCTCGCCGCCAAGTGGTCCGAACAGCATGCGCACCTTTTTCCGGTGGACGCGCGTGACATCGCGCCGCCGCTCGAAACGCCGAAAAGCGGAGTTCCGGCGCCGCCTGTGGCCGCTCGTCCTTCCGAAGCCCAAACTTCATCGGCCCTTAGCTCCCCAACGCCAACTTCCGAACAATCGACGCCACCCTTAACGAGCCGAGCCCATACCACGGGGCCGCCAGCCGATCCATGGGCCGAGCGCATTTCCATCGAGTAAACGAACTTTAACCTATTTGTGGGCAGGCCCGCTCGGCATTCCGCCGCCACTTGACGTAGAATCTCCCTAGCCGGTGGGTACCTCCGGTGCATCTAAATCCTGACTTGGATTGCGGGGGCCCTCCTGCCCGCACAGGAGCTTTTGTGAGCCAGCAAGCATTGGTGACCCAACAGATTGCAACAGACCAGTTGTGCATCAACACCATCCGGACTCTTTCCATTGATGCGGTGCAGCAGGCAAATTCCGGGCACCCGGGCGCGCCGATGGGGCTCGCCCCGGTCGTGTATGAATTGTGGCAAAAATATTTGAGGTACGATCCGGCGAATCCTATTTGGCCTAATCGCGACCGTTTTGTGCTTTCGGCCGGCCACGCCTCAATGTTGTTGTATTCCACCTTGCATCTCGCCGGCGTGCGCGCAGTGGACGAAAAAGGCGAAGTGCTCGACTCGCTCGCCGTACCAATGGAAGAAATCAAGCGCTTCCGCCAGCTGGACAGCAAAACGGCCGGCCATCCGGAATCGCATCTCACAACGGGCGTGGAAACTACAACCGGTCCGCTTGGTCAAGGCGCGGGCAACAGCGTGGGAATGGCGATCGCCGGCAAATGGCTCGCAGCCAATTACAACAGGCCCAATTTCGATTTGTTCAACTTCAAGGTGTACGCGCTGTGCGGCGATGGCGACTTGATGGAAGGCGTGGCGTCCGAAGCCGCTTCCCTTGCCGGCCACCTGCGGCTCGGCAATCTTTGCTGGATCTACGACAACAACCACGTCACCCTCGACGGGCCGGCGAACTGGTCCTTCAGCGAGGACGTGATGACGCGCTTTGTGGGCTACGGCTGGAACGTCACGCGCGTCGCCGACGCCAACGACCTGATGATGCTCGGCCGTGGCTACGAAACGTTCCTCAAGACGCCCGGCAAACCAACGCTGGTCGTGGTAGACAGCCACATCGGCTACGGTTCGCCGCACAAGCAGGACACCTACGAAGCCCACGGTGAGCCGCTCGGAGAAGCTGAAGTCAAGCTAGTCAAGAAAAATTACGAGTGGCCGGAGGATTCCAAATTCCTGGTGCCCGACGGCGTTTACGATAATTTCAGAAACGGCATCGGCAAACGCGGAGCGGAAGCCCACGCGCAGTGGGTGAAACTCTGGAGCGATTACGCAAGGCAATATCCCGAGCAAGCCAAAGAGCTCGAGCGGATGCAAAAGCGCTCCCTTCCCGATGGCTGGGACAAAAATCTCCCGACGTTCCCTGCCGACGCCAAAGGCATGGCTTCGCGCGAAAGCTCCGGCAAAACGGTTAATGCGCTGGCCAAAAATATTCCCTGGCTGATCGGCGGCTCGGCGGACCTTGCGAAATCCAACAAGACCAATCTCGACGGCGCCGGCGAATTTCTACCCGGTGAGTACGCCGGTCGCAATGTCCACTACGGTGTGCGCGAACACGCTATGGGAGCGGCGATGAGCGGGTTGGCCGAATGTCGCCTGCGTCCTTTCGGCGGAACCTTTTTCAATTTTTGCGACTATGTCAAGCCAGCCGTGCGCCTCGCCGCGCTGATGGAACTACCGGTGATTTACGTGTTTACGCACGATTCCATCGGTCTCGGCGAAGATGGCCCAACGCACCAACCGATCGAACAGCTTGCGTCCCTGCGCGCGATGCCAAACATTTTGGTGCTGCGCCCTGGCGACGCCAATGAAGTGGTTGAAGCCTGGAAGCTCGCTCTGCAGCAGAGCCATCGTCCGACCGCCTTAGTCCTTTCGCGCCAGGCGATGCCGACTTTCGATCGCACCAAATTTTCGTCCGCATCGGGAGTAGCGAAAGGCGCGTACGTTCTGAGCGAAGCGCCGGGGGGCAAACCAGACGTTATTTTGATCGGCACCGGCAGTGAACTCGGCCTGTGCGTGGCCGCTCAAGAAAAACTTGCGACGGAAGGAATCAAAGCGCGCGTCGTTAGCATCCCATCATGGGAACTTTTCGAAGAGCAAGACGCAGCCTATAAGGAAAGCGTTCTGCCGGCTGCCGTTACCGCTCGCGTTTCTGTCGAAATGGCCTCCACCTTTGGCTGGGAACGCTACACCGGCCCCCAAGGTAGAATCGTCGGAATGCGCACGTTCGGCGCGTCAGCTCCGCTGAAAGACCTTCTGAAGAAATTCGGCTTCACCGTAGAAAACGTGGTCGCCGCCGCAAAACAAACTCTCGGAAAGTGAACCAGCGATGAAACTCGTGATCGGATCGGACCACGCGGGATTCGAATTGAAAAACGCCATGGGCGATGTTCTACGCGGCTTGGGCCATACAGTTCTGGATATAGGTGCGTTTAACACCAACCCATCCGACTATCCCGATTTCGCCGAAGCCGTAGGTCGAGCCGTCCTCGATGGGCGCGCCGAGCGCGGGGTGCTCATTTGCGGCAGCGGGGTCGGAGCGAGTGTCGCCGCGAACAAACTTGTCGGCATCCGTGCCGCCGTTTGTCATGACACCTATTCCTCGCATCAGGGTGTGGAGCACGACGATATGAACGTCCTGGTTTTGGGTTCGCGCGTGATCGGTGTGAAGCTGGCCGAGGATCTGGTCAAGGCTTTCGTCGGCGCCAATTTCACCAACGAGGAGCGGCCCAAACGCCGCCTGGCCAAGGTCAAAGCGCTCGAAGACAAGCGCTAGTTTAAAAAATTCCGACGTCCGCCGCAGTCACATCCGGTTAACCCTCGTCGCTCTCGGCGGGCGTACAATAGAAGTAGCGAGCAACGAGCTGCAAAAGTTTAGGAGGACCTCATGACGACAACAACAACTCTTCCCAATTTGGCGGGAGT
>DASSYL010000462.1:0-5846 GCA_035703315.1 Candidatus Acidiferrum sp.
GCACGCTCGATCCCGGCCGTCTTCCGTGGCGCGCCAAACAAGAAAAAGCCAAGCCTTTGAAGTAACTCCGTCCGCTTCCCCTGCGCGTGGTTGAATGCCAGCTTGCCGCTCCGCTACACTTTCTGGGTGCCCGCAAGATCCTCCCTTCCCTTGCCGGAATCCCAAACTGCGTCCGCTGCGGTTGGCGCCCACGTACCGCTTTCCTCGCGCTTAAGACTCTTGAATTGGTCCGGAATTCTCTTCGCAGTGCTGCAGAGCGCCTGCACGGCGGTCATCGCCATCAGTGGAGTCCGTGTTGCCATCGGGCTTTCGGCACTCGCCGCGGCCGCCGGCATTCATGCACCAGCCAAAGGCTTTCATCAGGACGCCATCCGCATCCCCATGATGCTTCTGGCTCTGCTCGGCGCGCTCGTCAATCTTTTTGTAATTTGGAGAGTCCGCAAGCTTAGGAAAAATCCGGCCTCCCAATGGCGCCAGAAACCTCTGCCCAGATCCAAACTGCGCGCGGAAAACTTTCAGATTGCGCTATCTCTGCTGACCTTGACGCTCTTGGCCGCCGAGTGGATCACCCATCCAATGATCCACCGCGTCCCTTAGAAGCAGTTCATTCGCGTCTCGCCTACGTTTGCCAGGAATGCCCGAACCGTGACTCGTGAGCTATACTTGCCCCGATGGCCGCCGCTCACCCTTCGCCCATGCTTGCGCGCCGGTTCAGTTTTCAGCCGGACCGCCATGATCCTTATCTCCGCCTCGGCACGATTGTCGTTTTCATTCGCGACAAAGAGCGAAGCCGGGGATTCTACTTGGATCAACTGGGATTTCGCCTGGTCCTCGACGCCCCCCTTCCGTCCGCCGGCAGTTCCCTCGCCGTTACTCCGCCCGATGGCACCGCCGTGCTCTCGCTCGTCGTTCCTAAACCCGGCTCTGAGGAATTTAAGCTCATCGGCCGCCCTACTCAAATTATCTTCTTGACCGAAAATGTCTTTTCGAAATTCGAAGAATGGAACAGTCGCGGCGTCCGATTTCACCATCCTCCCCAAATTCAGCCCTGGGGCGCGGTTTCCGCCGGTTTCGAAGACCCGGATGGAAACTCGTTTACGCTCTTGTCGTATGACGCAATCAACCGTGAAGTCGAGGCGGAGCGCCACGCTCATGCCGAGAGGTCTGCATCCGAACATCGCATGAGCCAGGAATTGGAGCTCGCCAGACATGTCCAGTCGAGGCTCTTCCCACAGACGCGTCCTGTTCTCTCCACGCTGGAGTACGCGGCGGTTTGCATCCAGGCACGCCACGTGGGCGGTGATTATTACGATTTTCTTGAACTCGGCCGCGATCAGCTGGGGCTGGTGGTCGGCGATGTTTGCGGAAAAGGAGTCGCTGCCGCGCTCTTGATGGCGAATCTCCAGGCGCATCTCCGAAACCAGTGCGCCAGCTACTCAAGCCGCCCTTACGTCCCGTTTGTTCTGGAACAACCTCAGCGCTTTCTGCTCTCGGTAAATCGCCTTTTCTATGAAAACACCTCCGACAGCGCCTTCGCTACCCTCTTCTTCGCGGAGTACAACGACAAGACCCGCCGTCTTCGCTATGCGAACTGCGGTCATCTCCCCGCTCTCCTCCTTCGCCAAGATGGCCAACTCGAACGCCTCGAGCCAACTTGCACCGTCCTGGGACTCTTCAAGGGCTGGGACTGCTCGGCCGGGGAGTGGGACCTTTCTCCAGGTGATACCGTGGCGTTTTACACAGATGGTGTAACCGAGTCCTTTAACCCGGACGGCGAAGAATTCGGAGAGGCTCGATTGGTAGAGGCCTTACGCCGCCATCGCAACTTGCCGCTGCCGAACTTGCTTGCCTCCCTCGTGGACACCGTTCGCAGCTTCAGCCCTCACGAACAGCAGGACGACATCACAATGCTGGTCGCCAAGTGCAAATGACTCCGGGCCTCAGCGCGAAGCTGGCGCCACCGGCAAATCAATAAAACTCGCCTGCCCTTTCGCGTGATATACCCGCTGCGTCGCCTTCACGTAGTCCTTCGGCTCTGCAAAGAAAATATTCGGCACATAGGTCTGTGGGTTGCGATCGTACAGTGGAAACCAGCTCGATTGAACCTGCACCATAATCCGGTGCCCCGGCAAAAACACGTGGTTAGCCGTTGGCAAAATAAATTTGTACGTAAGTGGTGCGTTCGGGGTTAGCGCTTTCGGATTGGAAAAGCTCTCGCGATAGCGTCCGCGAAAGATATCCATCCCAATCGCCAGTTGATAGCCGCCCATCTCCGGCTGGCTCGGCACCTCATCCGGAAATGCATCAATCAGTTTCACAACCCAGTCGCTGTCCGTGCCGCTCGTCGAAGCCACAAGGTTTACCACCGGCGCGCCGCTGATACGGAGCGCTTCCTTCAGCGCCGGTGTGGAATACACCAGCACATCCGGCCGATCGGCAAAATTCCGCTGGTCCATCACCAGCCATTTCCTCCACGAATCTCCATCCGCAAACCGGATCGGTCGCGGATAAAACGGCACCGGCTTCGCGGGATCGGAAACGTACTCATCGAATCCTTTATCACCACTCTCGGTCGGCGCGCTAAAGGACAACGAATTTTCCGCACCCAGGTACAGCGGCTTCATCTTGTTCGCACAACCCGAATCACATGCCAGCGGCCACGACTTGAACCGATCCCAGTGATTTTCCCCGGTGTTGTAGATGAACACCGGCGGCGTATCCGCTTTCGGCGCCCCGTTTTTCAGATACTGATCGAAAAATGGCTTCAGCACATCGCGGCGAAACTGCAACGCCGTGTCCCCTTCCCACTGCAGCGGCCCCAGCGAAGTGCCGTCGTAGTTCACGCCGCTATGCCGCCACGGCCCCATCACTAAATAATTCAAATTGTTGTCGCGATCCTTGGGCTCCGTCGCCAGATAGCAATGAATCGCGCCCCACATGTCTTCCTGGTCCCACAGTCCCTGCAGCCACATCGTCGGTACTTTCAAAGGTTGCCCCGCCATCGTCTTATCCAGTGCCTGTTGCTGCCAGAACGAATCGTAGGCCGCATGTTCCGTCGTCTTCTTCCACCACGGAATCTGATCCACTCCCGCCGCTTTGGCGAAGTCTCCTGCCGATCCCGCGCGCAAGAAATTGTCGTAGTCTTCGTAGCCCTGCCGAACAATCAAAGACCCATGCGCCCGCTCTGCCGACACGCCAGTAAAATAATCAAGGTTCGGCTGCCGGAAAGCGCCAAAGTGGAACCAGTCATCGCCCATCCACCCATCCACCATCGGGCTTTCTGGAGCCGTCACCTTCAACGCCGGATGCGGGTTCACCAGCGCCATCACCACCGTAAATCCCTCATACGAACTCCCTAGCATCCCCACCTTGCCGTTCGACTCCGGCAAATTCTTGACCAGCCAGTCGATCGTGTCGTAGGCGTCCGTGGACTCATCGGTCGACGACGAATTCAGAGGCCCGCGCAGCGGCCGCGTCATGAAGAAGTCCCCCTCCGACCCGTTCTTGCCCCGTACGTCCTGAAACACGCGAATGTATCCGTCTGCCACAAACACCTCATCGCCCTGCGGCAAAGTTGCCAGCATGTACGGCGAGTGAAACCGTGCGGTGCGGCCCGCCGCATTGTACGGAGTGCGCGTTAGAAGGATCGGCGCATTGCGCGCTCCTGTAGGAACCACAATGACCGTGAACAGCTTTACTCCATCCCGCATCGGGATCATCACATCGCGCTTTTCGTAGTCGTATCCCGTTTTCGGCGCCTCATATTTCTTGGGCATGTCCGGCGCATCCAGTGGGGTTTGTGCCCCCACTGAACCGCAATATGCGCACAGCAAAACTGCCGCACAAATTTTTGCAAACGAGAAGGGCCTGAACATGAGCACTCCGAAGATGGATTCGGCAAATCGCCGCCCTCAAATAGTAGTGATGTTTTGGAATTTATGCACGACGACTCCCGGGGTGGAGTGTGCCCGAGGAGCTAATCGATTCGTTCCAGCCGAAGCCAGCGGAACACCAGCAAGTAGCCGAATAGAGCTAGCAGCTAGCAGGATGTCGGTAGCCAGATACAGGGAAAATAGGCGATAAAGCTGTTCGCGGGCTGGTTGTGAAAGCGGCGCAACGGAGTCGGCATGGACAAAATCGCGATCAACACAATATTCAGAAGGAGAGCCAGCCCAACACAGTTCCACAACAAGATCAGCCACCGGGGCGCCTGCCTCTTTGCGGCGAGCCACGCAACGGCGGCAGCCGAAACGCCGGTGACAATGTCCCAATTTCTCCCTTCAAGCGTCATCTGAACCGGCACTAGGTTCACCCGATGGCCCCAGTCGAGAAATACGTCGACCGCGATTCGAAACGCCTGCACACCAACCAGCCAAGCGATTCCAGCCTCGCCCACCAGTCGCGATCCGACCCTGGAGAGCGCCGTCGTGACCGTGAGCAACACCGCCACAAACAACAGCACGAACAGGGGCGGTGGCAACCGCTGAAAATCGCGTACCAGCCCGAACCATCCGGCCAGCCCGGTAGCTACAAGCCACATCACCACGCCTAAACCGAGTGACTTGGACTTGGCCCCGAACAGCCCAGCCGTGCCAGCAACAATACACACAAAGAAAACGACAAGGCTGACTGGACCGGGAATCATTCACCTTATCCTGTACGCTTTGCTGCAACGAGAACTCAGGCTCTTTGAACCTTGAACTCTTGAACTTCCCTACTTCTTCAGCTCTTCCTCGCTTCCCAATTCTTTCGTCAGCCTGTCATGCAGCCGCTCGCTGAATCCCACCGGCAACTCAAATGTCCGGTTATCCGCCGTCAGCACCAGGATATTCCGCGTAGAATCCAGCACCGCCGAGCAGATCTCGCAGTGCTCCAGATGCCGCTCAATGTCTTCGCGAACATCCGCCGGCACGCTCTGGTCTATGTATTCGGAGATGTGCGCCCACACGTGCTTGCAGCTCAGCTCCATGGCATCCTCCCCCAGAATCCTTTGCGCTCCGGACCCGCGTTCTTCTTCAAATAAGGCGCCAGACTCTTCTGCAGCATCATGCGCGCGCGATGTAGTCTCACTTTCACAATGTTCTCATTCACTCCCAAAGCCGCCGCGGTATCCGCGACGTTCATTTCCTGCAAATCCCGCAGAGTGAACACCTGCCGGTAAATATCCGGCAAGCCCGCCACCGCTTTCTGTAACGTCTCGCGCAATTCTTTGCGTTCCAGCGCTTCCGAAGGGATCTCCCGCCAGTCCGTCAGCTGCGCCGGTGTGTATTCGCCTTCTTCGCTGTCGATCGTTTCATCGAGCGATTCTTCCTTTGCTCGGTTGGCCTTGCGCAGCTTCTGGCGCGCCTCATTTACAACAATCGTCACCAGCCAGGTGCTGAATTTCGCGTCGCCGCGAAACTTCGCCAGGTTGCGATAAGCATTTACAACCGCGTCCTGCGCGCACTCGTCCGCATCCGTCTCGTTCTTCACAATCGAAAATGCGGTGAGGTACAACATTCGTTCGTAAGGCCGGATCAATTCATGAAACAGTTCCTTCTCGCCGCTCAAAATGCGCGCGATCAGTTCCGCTTCATTCCGTCCCTGCAAAGCCCCGGTTGTACCCGCCGCCGTCATCGCGATCTGTGTGCCCAGCTCGATTCATGTCGCAGCCGGTTATCCCGCTACGCCTTAGAACTTCTCCAACTTGGTCACACCAAAGATGGCATGAAATCGCTCGCAATAGATAGCCACGGCTTGGTACTTTTCCAGGTCCGCGCCGGCCGGCAAGTCGTAATTCTGATCGCCTTGATTCCCCTTTAAGGAACCAAGTTCCACATATTCCAGGTTTCCGGGCAGGATGGTCT
>DASSYL010000577.1:0-4425 GCA_035703315.1 Candidatus Acidiferrum sp.
AGGAGAAGTACTTCGGCAAATCGTTGGCTTCGTAAGCGGCGTTGGTCTGCCGCTCAAAATCGCGGACTTCCTCCTCCGCGGACGGTGATGCGGCCGTTGGACGCGAGCTCGTTCTCAACGCAAGAAGAGTGATAGGAAGAAACAGAATCAGCGCGGCGACCGCGAATCGGGCGGGCTTCATGAACGTCTCCTGTGCCCGTTACCTTACTATAATTCCGTAAACTTGGGAAAGCGGGTTAACTAGCTGTCGGGGTGCAGGCGGCCCGGCGCTTAGCTAGGGAAGCTCAGTGAATTTTAGAGAGCGACGGACAAGAACATAGCGATCCCGCCGCAAACATGATTTCGATCAATTTCAATTCGCGGCGCGCCCAGGCGGCGAGGAAGGCAACACCCTGATCCACGTTGCCACCTTCGGACCGGGGATGGACATCGCCGGGCGTCAGCTGCCCATCCACTGCGGATTGTGTGTGGTGCCGTCAAAATTCTGCGAGGTCTTGTACAGTTCGAATTTGCCCTCGCTCGCTGCGGATGAGGTTCGCGCCAGCAGGGAAGCGATCTCTTCCTGGTTCATCGGCTTGAAATTGCGCGCGGTATTCAGCGCCTGCTCGACGATCTCCAGTGAGTCGCAACCGGTAATCACCACGTCCGTGGGCTGGCTCATCGCAAACCGGAGGCACTCCGGGGCCGAAACCGTCTTGCTCTGCAGAATAATGCCGCCGCCCATCGGCTTCATGGTTTGAATGCCGATCTTCTTCTCCACCAGCACCGGCATCACTTTGCGCACAAAACTTTCGTAGTGCGCGTCCATCACATTCACCGGCATCAGCACCGCGTCCAGGCGGTAGTTGTGTTCATCCGCCGTCTTCAGCATGTGCAAATGAATGTCCGGACTTTTGTGCCCCGTAAACCCAATAAATCGAATCTTTCCGGCTTTCTTGGCTTCGGTCAGCGCTTCCATTCCGCCACCACTTCCAAAAACGCGCTCTGGATCATTCATCCGGATCACTTCGTGCATTTGCATCAGGTCAATGTGATCGGTCTCGAGTCTCTTCAGCGATTCGTCAATTTGCGCCGCCGCAGACTTCTTGTCGCGCCCGTCGATCTTCGACATCAGAAATACTTTCTCGCGGTAGCCATCGCGCAGCGCCTTGCCCATCTTCACTTCACTGGCGCCATCGTTGTAATCCCAGCAGTTGTCCATGAAATTGATGCCGCCATCGATTGCCGTACGGATGATTCGAGCGCTCTCTGCATCGGAAGGCTTCCCGATGTGATAACCGCCCAACCCGATTGCCGAAACCTTTTCACCTGTGCTTCCCAATGTCTTAAAAGGGATTCCGCCGCGCTCCTCGGCGGCCCACAAATCCGCCCGCGTCGCGCACATCGCCGCGATGCTTGCCGCAATCTCCAGAAATCGCCGCCGCGTAACCCGCCCATCCTGCTCAAAATATTTTGGGGACATGATTTACCTCCCTATTCAATTTCCCGGGCCAGGCAATGTCTTCCTTCCGTTCTGCGCTTCCGTGGCAATTCTTCTTCTACCTTTGCGATTTTTTCCCTGCCGCCACGTCCTCATTGAACTCTGCCGATTTTTTTTTCGGAATCGTCAGCGCCTTCCAGTTTGCGCCCGCAAAATGCTTCGCCAGCAGCACGATCTGCCCGATGTGATAGGAATAGTGCGCAATCTGCCGGTTGATCGCCTGCATCACCGAATGTTCCTCGCCGCGAATCGTCACCGTCTTGTTCAGGCTCGGGTCTGTCAGCGGCTCCAGTGCCGTAAACATGCACTTCCATCCTGAGTCCCACAAATCCAGAATCTCTGCACGCGTTTTCGGAGGCGCTTCAAACTCCGAGTCACGGTTGCGGTTCGCTTTCTCGCCGTCGCTGGTCAGAAAATCCGTCCAGCGCGACCGCATGTTGCCTGTCATGTGTTTCACCACGATAGCGATGGAATTGTTTTCTTCATCCAGCGTCTGAAATAATCCAGCGTCAGGGCACTGTGCGATCGCGTTCTCGCCTAGTTTCTTGTAATGCTGGAAAAGCGAAATCGAGTCTTTCAGGTAGGAATCCGTCCGCTCGTGTGCCATACGCGCATTCTACCCCCGCCCCGGTTCGCAACGCTTGCGCCAAATGCAGCGGTCCGTAATCCCCGGTGTGCGCGAGTGCGCGACCAAGGACATCTAGTATGCCGGGTACTGGCTTGCACCTAGACTTGACAATTCGCCTTTTGTTCGCCTATAGTTCTTGCCGCCGCGATCTGAAATCCTTCCGGAGGCTTTATGTCTATTGCGCAATCCTTGCTCCCCGAATTCGACCAGGAAATGGCCAACACCCGCAAAGTGCTGGAACGCGTTCCCACGGAAAAGTGGGCGTGGAAGCCGCACGAGAAATCCGGCACGCTCGGCTGGCTCGCCGCGCACGTTGGCACCGTCCCCGGGTGGTACACCATGACGCTGCAGACCGAAAACCTCGACTACGCTCCCGTGAACGGCCCGCAATACGAGCCGCCGAAAATTGAAAACTCGCAGCAGCTGCTCGCCGCTTTCGATAAGGAATCGAAAGAAGCGCGCGCCGCGCTCAGCAAGGCTTCCGACGCCGATTTCAACTTGAATTGGACGCTGCTCGCCGGCGGCAAGGAAATCTTCACCATGCCGCGCATCGCCTGCCTCCGCGGCATGGTGATGAACCACATGATCCATCACCGCGCGCAACTTACCGTATATCTGCGCCTGCTGAACGTTCCCGTTCCCGGCCTTTACGGCCCTTCCGCCGACGAATCGTAGCATCGCTCGCGGGCATTTTCAGTTCGTCTCTGTTGTCTCGAACGCCGCGCTATAATGAGGAGTTGGAGGCAGCAAGATGGAAACTCCTGTAATTCTTTCCGCGGTCCGCACGCCCATTGGCAAATTCCAGGGCGGGCTCACGCCGTTCTCTGCGCCGGAGCTGGGCGGCAAGGTGATCGCCGAAGCGGCGCGCCGCGCCGGCCTTGATGCGAAACAAATTGACGAAGCAATTCTGGGCAATGTGGTGCAGGCAGGGCTTGGCCAGAATCCCGCGCGCCAGGCTGCACTGAAAGGCGGGTGCGATCCGCGCGTTGCTGCGATGACCATCAACAAAGTGTGCGGCTCCGGATTGAAAGCCGTTGCGCTGGCCGCGCAAGCGGTGGCACTGGGCGAAAGCGAAATTGTGTCCGCTGGCGGCATGGAGTCGATGTCGAATTGCCCTTACTTGCTGCCGCAGGCGCGCAGCGGCTACCGCATCGGCAACGGCGTGGTGGTGGACTCGATGGTGCATGATGGTTTGTGGGATGCGTACGAAAATTTCCACATGGGCATGACCGGGGAACTGGTCGCCGAAAAATACGGCATTACGCGCGAGGAGCAGGACAAATTCGCGCTGGAGAGCCACCAAAAAGCGGTGCGCGCGCGCAAATCCTGCTTTTTTGAAGCGCAGATCCTGCCCATCGAAGTGCCGCAAAAAAAGGGCGAGCCGCTGGTGATCAAGTACGACGAATCGCCGCGCGAGGACACTACTCTGGAAGCCTTAGCCAAGCTGAAGCCAGCGTTCAAAAAAGACGGAACGGTGACGGCGGGCAACGCTCCCGGAACCAACGATGGTTCGGCGGCGGTGATTGTGACCAGCGAACGCAACGCGGCGAACCTGGGCAAGACGCCGATGGCGCGCATCGTCGCGCAGGCTGTCAGCGGCGTGGAGCCGAAGTGGGTGATGATGGCTCCGGTAGATGCCGTCGAAAAATTGTTGAAGAAGACCGGCTGGGACCGCGACAAAGACGTAGACCTGGTGGAACTGAACGAAGCATTCGCGGTTGCTGCAATTGCGGTGACGCGGCAGCTCAAGCTCGATCCGCAAAAAGTGAACGTCAACGGCGGTGCAGTTGCGCTCGGCCATCCGATCGGCGCCAGCGGCGCGCGCGTCCTCGTTACTCTGCTGTACGAACTGCAGCGCCGCAATCTCAAGCGCGGCATCGCCGCTCTCTGCCTCGGTGGCGGCAACGCGGTCGCCTTGGCCGTCGAACGCACGTAGTCACCAAAAATGAGAGCGCGGCTACATTTCGATACGGACATTTCTCCGCATTTCCGCGCTGTGCAGTTCTACAAATTTTAGGTTGGCCGGATTGACGTTCTTGGCGTATTCCGTTGTTTTTCCTTCTTCAATTGCGTCATGGAGCAGCAGCGCGTGTGTCATCACGCGGGCTCCAAGCCAGTATTCTTCCGTCGTCATGTCATGCTCATGGCAGAGTGCCGCAAGCTGAGGGAACTTTATGTCAAAGATGTTTGCCTCTTTGGCAGTTGAACCCTCGATACGTAACTTGTATCGCTCAAAGTCTTTTGCCGTTAACCCGTGAGCGTAAACCCAGTCGCCCCAGGCGGCCTGTATCGCTATGAGCTTGGCGAATTTATCTTG
>DASSYL010000032.1:0-5587 GCA_035703315.1 Candidatus Acidiferrum sp.
GATCGAACTGCGGGGAAACATAGAGTCCGCCGATCAGCCCTTTCGTCTCTTCCATCACGTAAAACGTATAGCCGGCTGCAGTTCCGTTTTCATAGGCCACGCAGCCGGAAAGGGCATGCGCCTCCAGGAAGCGCTTAATGAGCTCCAGCGCCCCGCGATAGTCCCAATGGAGTTCATCGCGCCAATGGAGGGATTCTTCTTCCAGCAAGGGTTCAATCTGGCGGACCGTGGTCTGGCGCAAGTCTACAATGTTCATGAAGGGTAAAGAGCGGCGCGTCCCCTGCGCCTTTCTATCATAGCCGATTCATAAATGGCAGTGCGACGCGCCGGGAAGTGCGTCGCCCCGATACACATGCGACACACCGGTACGGAGTTGACCTTTCGGCCTTTCGATCGCGTGCTAGAGTCGAATCAGTCTGGAATTAACTCTTGGAGTGAGGTCAGGACAGCGGCTAGCGCCGCACGCCGAGTCGCGCAGGCCACGTATGTCAATTCTCTTCGAGCTCCGCTACCCGACCAAGTGGTATACGAAGCTGTTCACCGCGATGGTCGCCGTGGTCTTTTTTGCCGGCCTGGCCACGCTGGCCATCGCCGGATTTCTCGTCTATCGCATCGTCAAACCGAATCGCACCACTTCCGACATTAATCTGCAAAGCTTTCCCGGCCGCCCGGAATCCGTCCAGTTTGAAGTTCCCGGGCCGAATGGTCATCGCGAAGGCTGGTTTTTCCCGGGCTTCCGTGGCGCGCCCACGATCATTCTTTGCCACGGCTATGAATCCAGCAAAAACGAATTGTTGACCCTGGTCTCCGCCTTGCAGGAGCACCAGTACAACGTTTTCGTGTTCGACTTCGTGGCACACGGCGCGAATCCGGGCACGACGGCGTTTGGCTACCGTGAGACGTTGGAACTGAAAGCGGCTATGGACGCGATTTCCCTGCGCTCCGATGTGGATCCGGAAAGCTTCGGTGTGTGGGGCTACAACCTCGGTGCGTACGTCGCGATGCGCGAAGCGGAAGCCGACAAGCGCGTGAAAGCGCTGGTACTCGATTCCATTTACGACGAACCCAAGGAGATGGTAAAGGTAGAGGTCGCCAAGACCGGACTGGGCGGCTTCCCGTTCATGGTACGTTCCGCGGAAATGAGTTTCGACTGGCTCAACTACGAGCACCGCCAGGATCCGCCGCTTTCCGCAAAGATGACGAGCTTAAACGGCGTGCCGAAACTATTTCTGCAGCCGGTGGATGACCAGCAACTGGGCGACAGCACCCGCCGACTCTTCATTAAGGCGCCTGAACCCAAAGAGATCGCCGCACTGCCGCACGGCAACTATGTCGCCCTCTCCGAAGAAGAAAAGCACTTGTACGAGAACCGCGTCGTTTCATTTTTCCTGCTACGGCTTGCCCCCACTCCTCGCGTCGTCAAGTGAATCCGCAGCAGTGATTTGGTAAAGGAATTCCCCACTTTTCTGCAGGTAAACGGGCCGTTCGCTGCATACGTAGGGTGCCTGAATCAATACAGAACAGCTCTGGCCAGGCAGGAGCAAATAGCCGGCTCTGGGCCGACTTTGATCCCAATCGGGGATTTCTCTGTCCCAATAAAAATTCAAGCTGTAATGCTGCCCTCGGTTCATCCGACCAAGAAACACATCTCCAGGGCCGATGTCTAGGGATCGGAGTTCGCGTGCAATGGTTCTTCCGGACGGATCCGACTGGAATGGAGCGTTGACAATAAAGGTTGCGCAGAGCACGGCTATGAGGATCGGCATTGCAGCCAGGGAATGTAACGAGCTTGCTGACTTTTTTGACCAACGAAAGAGAACGAACAGCAAGTTGGATAGGGAAAAAAACAATGAAAGCCACCCGAATGCAGCACCGGTCCGGCCGTTCACGTGCGAATGTGGAGCGGTCGCCCGGCCTAGCTCGAAGCAGATCGCAGAGACGAATGCGAAGAACAGTGTTCCGACCGCCATGCATGTTCTGAGCGATTTTTGGTTTACACGACCGAACGTGTGAACGCAGCCGGAAAGCAGCAGTCCAGCAGCGGGGATGGAGGGGAGAATGTACCCGGGAAGTTTTGATTTAGAGACCGAGAAGAAAAGCAAACAGAACACGGAATAAATTACGAACAGCAGGCTTAGCGGATGGATGTGCTTGGTTCGAAACCGCTCTAGAGATTCCGAATAGAACGCCCATGCGACGAGGGCAATCCACGGAAGGAAGGCGACAAGAAGAATGGGAAGGTAATACCAGAAGGGCTGGATATGCTGAAATTCAGGCGTGAGGAAGCGCTTGAAGTTGTGTTCGATGATGAAGACGCGGAAGAAATCGGGATTGCGTTGGGCACACAGGATATACCAGGGAAGAGCAGTGACGCAGAACGCAGCGATCGTTGCGGGATGGAGTAACCGCAGTGCATCGTGCCAGCGTTTGCTGAAGACGGCCCAGAAAAAGACGGCACCGCCCACGAGGATGACCCCCGCAGGGCCCTTTGCGAGTACGGCAAGTCCGAGAAAAAATCCAAAGAGCAGAAGAGCAAGCCACGGGGTGCGGGGGAGAATGGGTGTGTCGTCGGCGCTTCTTGCTAACCCCAGCACAACTGCCGCGCAGACCATAGCCATCGTGAGCATGCCTGCAAACGGCATGTCGGTTGCACAAGCATGCGAGAAACCGATCATGCCAAGGCTTGTTGGTAGCAGAAGCAGCAGCAAACGTGCGCATTCTTCGCCATAGGTGCGCCAGGCGAGCCATGCCAGGACCAGTGTCGCGAGCAATGCGCTGATCGCACTGGGCAGCCGCGCGGCAACTTCGGGATGGCCTTCGCCGAGTAGCTTGAAAAAGATCGCTCCGCCCCAATACAGCAGCGGCGGCTTTTCAAACCACGGCCTTCCATAGAGACGCGGCGTCACCCAATCGCCGGTTTCCGCCATGTCGCGCGCGATCCACGCATAACGCGGCTCGTCAGGGCCGACGAATCCAATCACACTCAGATTGCTGAAGTAGCAGATGTAAAGGGTAAGAGCGATGAGAATCGCCCAGCCGACACGCTGGGCCAGGCTTGGCAATGCTTGGTCGGCCGGTTGTGAAGCGATGGACAGTTTCGGGTCTCTCGCAAGCTGCGAAATCAAATCCTAGCATGGGGTTTGCAGGGCTGGTACTTACGAGCCGTGAGATATTATGTCGTGCGATGAAGGAATGGCTAGAGTATGCGTTGGCTTGGAGTGTGCTTAAGTCGGTAGGCTTGTTGCCGCGCTCGCTAGCGCGTGCATCCGGAGCAATGTTTGCGCGCTTGCTGCTGGCGCTCACTCCGAAACTGCGCATGACAGCTGAGTTCAACCTGCGACTCGCATTTCCGGACTGGACCGATCAGCAGCGAGAAGCGACACTGCGTGGCATGACGCGGAGCCTCGGCTGGATGGCCGCCGAATTCGCCCGCATGCCCCGCTACACACGGCAGAACATCGAAAGTCTGATTGTTCTCGACGGCAACGAAAACTTCCTGGAAGGGCAGCGCCGCGGCAAAGGCGTGCTCTTTCTGACAGCCCATATCGGTGCGTGGGAGCTCTCTTCCTACGCGCACGCCCTCTATGGCTACCCATTGCATTACATGGCGCGGCCACTCGACAACACACACCTCGACGCACTGGTGAATCGCTTCCGCGGCCTTTCCGGCAATGCGCCGATTTTCAAAAATGAGTCCGCGCGGACCATGCTGAAAATTTTGAAAGATGCCGGAACCATCGGCATCCTCGCGGACCAAAACACCATGCCGCAGGAAGGGGTCTTCGTCGATTTCTTCGGTACGCCAGCGTGCACCACCGCGGGCATTGCGCGAGTCGCTCTCTACACCGGCGCGGCGGTCGTTCCCGGATACGCCGTCTGGGACGCCACGCTGAACAAGTATCGTCTCCGTTTCGAGCCGCCGCTGGATTTGATTCGCACCGGCGATCCCGAACGCGACATTCGGGAAAATACGCAGCGTTTCGCCAAAGTGACCGAAGAAATCATCCGCAAATATCCCGAGCAGTGGGTGTGGATTCACGCCCGCTGGAAAACTCGGCCGCAAGGCGAGCCACCGCTGTACGATTTCTTGTAAAGAAACGTTTTTTAGCGAAAGAGTTTCGGGCAGGAGGGGCGATGAAGAGAACCGCGCAGGAGTTGGCGCAAGCCGTTGGCGCAGCACTCGAGGGCGACGGCGCCATCGAGTTGACCGGAGTGGCGGCGCCGGAGCGCGCCTCTTCGAGCGATCTGATTTTTGTCGACGCGGCCAAGCACCGCGAGCGGGCGGCAGCTTCTGCGGCGCGCTGCGTGGTGGCACCCGAAGATATCTCAGTGCCCGGCAAAACCATGTTGCACGCCAAGGAAGCCAAAGCCGCCTTCGCCAGAGCTGCAGCATTGTTGCGCGAGCCTCCACTGATTTCTAGCGGCGTTCATGTAACCGCCGTAATCGCCCCGCTGGCAAAAATTGCGCCCACCGCCAGCATCGGTCCGTTCGCCGTGATCGGCGAAGACGCCCACATCGGCGAGAATACGCAAATCGGGGCACACTGCGTTATTGGAGCAGGCTGCTGGATCGGAGCGGATTGCCGCATCCATCCCCGCGTCACGTTTTACGCCAACGTGCGCGTCGGCAATCGCGTGGAAATTCACTCCGGAGCGGTGCTGGGCGCGGACGGATTTGGCTACGCTTATGGCCAAGGCCGCCACTGGAAATTTCCGCAAACGGGTATCATCGAAATTGCCGACGACGTGGAAATCGGCGCAAACGCCACCATCGATCGCGGCTCGCTCGACGACACGCGCATCGCCGAAGGCGTAAAGCTCGACAATCTCGTTCATGTCGGCCACAACGTGCAAATCGGTGCCCATACTGTAGTGGCCGCGCAAACCGGCATTTCCGGTTCCAGTGTGCTGGGCCATCATGTGATTGTCGGCGGACAGGTCGGCATCGCCGATCACTGCAAGCTGGAAGATCAAGCAATCGCCGGCGCGCAAGCCGGCATCCCCACGGGAAAAACCATTCGCAGCGGCCAGGTCGTTTGGGGCACGCCAGCCCGGCCTCTGGACAAGTTCAAGGAACAATACGCGTGGTTCGCGCGCCTCCCGGAGCTGGCGGCGCGCATCAAAAAGCTAGAAGCCAAAGAAAGCTGAGAGGCCGGAGTTGGCGAGTTCCAAAGCAAAGCAGAAATCAGCGCCGTGCCGCTTGATCGTCGTCGGCGGCCACACGCGCAGCATCGGTAAAACGCAATTGGTCTGCGATTTAATTGCAGCGCTTCCAAATGCGTCCTGGCTGGCCGGAAAAATTACTCAATTTGGCCACGGCGTTTGCGCGCAGAATGGTCAAGATTGCAATTGCGCACCAAGCGAGCATGCCGTGGCGCTCGATTGGGAACTGACCGGCCATCCGCTTACGAAAAATGAATCGGACAGCGCGCGCTTTCTAAAAGCCGGTGCCGAATTTGCCTTCTGGCTGCGTACGAAACAAGGCTACCTCGCCGAAGGCATGCCGCTTTTGCGCGACGCCCTTGCCACTGCGTCGGCGGCACAGAGAAGCGGTCGAAACGACGCTCCTAACGTGATCATCGAAAGC
>DASSYL010000102.1:0-2958 GCA_035703315.1 Candidatus Acidiferrum sp.
CTCCGCCGGGCGCGGCAGCTTTTGGGCCCCATGTTGGACGAATCAGCCTATCGCGCCATCGGGTCAACGGAGAAACAGATCGAAGATCTCATGCGCCGTAGCCGATCGGCGGTGCTGCAGCGGGACTGGGATCAAGCGGCCCAGTTGTCCGCGCAAGCCGACGGGCTGCGTCAACGGAAAGCGGCCACAGGCAACATCGCCGCAATCGGAAAGGATGTGTATGACGCGGAGGTGGTGGCTTTCGATCCTTTTTCCCCTGGAAAACACGTGGGGCCACAAGCGGAGGCCAACCAACCGGTCGTGCGTAAGCAGCTTCTGGATGCTCTAGCATCGCTGGGTAAGCTCGACCCGAGCCTTAGCGCGTCCTACGAGAAACGGCGAAGCTATTTTTCCGGCCTGGAGTTGGCGAGCGCCGCGCCTTCCCGAAAAAAAGCTCAACGCGACCGCGGACAATTAGAGCGCCAAGCCCTAGAAGCGGCGGAAAAGGGAGATGCAGCGGTGCTGCAGCGACTGTCCCAAGAGCTGCGGGACTGGAAGGAGAGCGGAACGGCGGCGACTTCTACGAGCGCCGGTCCCGTGATGACACGCTATGAATGTCCAGTGGATCTTGCGGTGCCGTTTGCGCCGGATGTGATCAGGCGGTCCCAGGAGCTGGGTCTCGCCGAAGCGCAGACCGTGCCGATCGCCGAAATATCAGCGGCGCTGGACGTTATCTATACGCACGTCTGGCAACCGAGCCCGACTAATCCGGATATGGAGCGCGAAGGAGTCTTGCGGGCTCGGGCGCTCGCCGAAGGGAACCTTCCCGAGCAAAAGGTCGCGGAAGACCTCAAAGTCCTGGCCGGACAATTTCTTCAGCAAATCTTTATCAACTCGGGTGGCGCGCGCTACCTTCCTCCGCTTGTCGCCGAAAGAACATTGATCGAGGATTTTCCCGAAGAGGAAGCTGCGGCAAACGCGCCCTCAAAGCTGTTGGCGGCATTGGGCCTGTCCAAACGCGACGCACTTGCACGTGGCGAGATCGAAGCCGCGCTCGCCCGAGCGGGCGATGGGATTCTGGAAGAACGTCTGGGACTCGACCCCTTGGAATTTCGGCTCGTTTGCATTCCCTATGATTTGTACGTGCGCTTTGGTCGTGATCGCGGCTTCGGAAAATGGTCACATTGGACCCATTTTGATGGCTACCAGCTTATGAGCGGCAACCGTTTGCGCGCGTTGGTCGGTGGGGATGGGCGGTTTGGCGGGCTCAGCGATCTTGTCAGCATCAGTCCAAATGATGCCCGCGACAACGTCTATGCGCGCTTCGCGGTAGTGCGACGCGCTCGCATGGCAGGACGGTGGAAGTGAAATCATTTTTTGAATGGTCGATTTTTGTCCCAAATACATGCAGGGCCGGGTGCGTTCCCGTCACACATTTGTAACAAGCCAATGGTAGTGGATAGGGAGTCTTACAAAACAAATCGTACACGTCGAACATCGCACACGAGACGAACAGAGCTCACACCTTGTCTAGATCACCGCATGAAAAGGAGACAAAAATGAAATTCATGGTCAACTGCAGCTTACGTTCCGAAAAGAGCCGGGACGCATTCAAAGTCTTCGTTAAAAACGGGCCGGCTCAAGAATCCTGGGAGTTAGTTCAAAAACACGTGGTTATCGAATTTGCTTTCAAAGTAGGCAAGGTGCCGGGTGTTCTCTTGCTGATGGAGTGTGAATCTGAAGACCACGTCCGCGGCCATATTGAAAAAATGCCGGCCATCCGCGATGGCTGGCTGGATTATCAAATAGATCCGATAAGCGCAGCTGCCAAATTTGATTGAGCCCACAGCCCTGAAATAAGTCTTCTGCCTGCGCCGTGCGGCAACTGTTTAGTTTCGCCGCGGCCTATGCGCTCAAAACGGTTTGCTCGAAGGCTTAGCTACTGTCAGGTCTTTGAGGCCGACCGATCATCACTCACGGTGAGAACAGGGCGCGCGCAAAGACTCTTTCGGATCTCATCCGCTCACGCCAGGGCCTGAAGCTGGAAATTCCCGGTCTAGCAATGGTCTAGAAATTTTAGCTGTTAAGGAGGCGTTTGTGTGATAAGCGATAAAGCGAGAATGGAGTACGAAACCTCCGAGCGCGGCCACAATCCAAAGATCGCCAATCGAAATGCAATTTCACATACTCAGCTTTGAAGGGCCTGACGGCTATGCCCGCGCCGGCGGCATTGCTAGCCGCATCACGGGCCTGAGCGAAGCGCTCGCGGAGTCCGGCTTCGAAACACATCTGTGGTTTGTCGGCGATCCCCAACTTCCCGGTCATGATAATCGCGGGCAGCTCTGGCGCCACCGCTGGTGTCAATGGATCAGTCAGTATCATCCTGCAGGAGTCTACGACGGGGAAGAGGGTAAACGAGCCGATTATGCCGCCTCGTTGCCGCCGTTTCTGCTAAGGGAAAGTTTGCTGCCGCACTTGCAACGCGGCGGGCGGGCCGTAGTTCTAGCCGAGGAGTGGCACACCGTCGATGCGGTGCTGCATCTGGACTGGTTGCTGCGCAACGCTGAGGCGCGCGACAATGTCACCATCTTCTGGAACGCGAACAACACCTTTTCATTCGAGCGAATCGCCTGGGAGCGCTTGGCCGCGGCCGCGGTGATCACCACGGTCAGCCGCTACATGAGATACGAATTGTGGGAGCGTGGAGTGAACCCTTTGGTGATCCCCAATGGACTTACGGCCGATGCCTTCGCGCCGCCGGACCGCGAAGCCGTGGCGGCACTCCGCTCGCGCCTGCACAACCGTACCGTGGTTAGCAAAGTGGCGCGCTGGGATCCTGACAAGCGTTGGTTGCTGGCGATCGATACGGTAGGGGTGCTGAAAAATTTGGGCTGGCGCCCACTACTGATTGCCCGCGGTGGGATCGAAAGGCATGGCGCAGAGGTGTTGGCAAAAGCCGCCGCAGCCGGACTGCGCGTG
>DASSYL010000449.1:0-4676 GCA_035703315.1 Candidatus Acidiferrum sp.
AGCGCCTTGGCAGCGAAAATCAGCGCCTTCGCGCAGAAGCAAGCCTGACGCACGATATGGTCGGCCACAGCGCGCGCATGCGGGAGATCTATCAATACCTTGACCGTGTGGCGCCGACCGATGCGACCGTACTGATCCACGGCGAGAGCGGTACGGGCAAGGAACTGGTAGCCGTCGCGATTCACAAAAACAGCTCAAGAAAGAATCAACCCTTTGTGGCGCTCAATTGCGCGGCGCTGACCGAAACACTGCTGGAAAGCGAACTATTCGGTCACGAAAAGGGCGCCTTTACCAGCGCCGTAAATCAGAAAAAGGGATTCTTGGAAGTGGCCGAGGGCGGTACGATTTTTCTCGACGAAATCGGCGAACTCTCCTTGATACTGCAAGCCAAACTGCTGCGGGTGCTGCAGGAACGCGAATTTATGCGAGTGGGCGGTACGCGGCCCATCAAGATTAACGTGAGGTTTCTCGCCGCAACAAACAAGGACCTGCAAAAGTGCGTACGCGAGGAAAAATTCCGCAGCGATCTTTTTCATCGGCTCAACGTCATTTCCATTGCTCTTCCCCCGCTGCGCGAACGACGCGAAGACATTCCGGCGTTAGCCGAACACTTCGTGGTGCGGCACGCTAGGAAGTGCAACCGCAACGTCACCGGCATCTCGGACCAAGCCATGGCCTGCCTGGCACAATACGATTGGCCGGGCAACATTCGCGAGCTTGAGAACGCAATGGAGCGCGCCGTAGTCATTGGGTCCGCCGAAAAAATATTGGCGGAAGATTTGCCGGAAACCATCTTCGAAAGCGTGAAAAGCGGGGCGGCCGCGCCCGCCAAGTATCAGGAGGCTCTCCGCAATCTGAAGAAGCAAATGATTGTGGGTGCGCTGGAGCAGTCCGGCGGCAATATCACGGACGCCGCTAAACTCCTCGGCGTGCACGCGAATTATTTGCATCGTTTGATGCGTAATCTCGAGTTGCGTCCTGGCCTGAAAAAACGCACAGCCGAGTGACGCGACGGGCATCCAGAACCGAGCAAAGCTTCGCTCGCCGCCACGAGCCGTTCCTCGCCGGGCTTTGACCGCCTGGCAGGCTGCCGAAAAACTCCTTCCAAGCACAGGTTCGGAATGGGCAAGAGTTTAGAGTCCGTGCCACAAGCGCCAAAGAACGGTCTCCAGTCGCTGGGGTTCGCCGTGGGCGTCAATGGGTTTTCACCGAGCCTGTTGATGCCATTTTGCAAGCCACACAGGTCTTATTTTGCCGACTACTAAGTCTTCGAAAACGGGGTATGGCGCGTGTATTTCGCGGAGTCGTTTCTTTCAGTGGCTCGGGTGCACGAAAAATCACGCCCCAGGACTCGAAAACTCGGGGATGAATCACCCGCTCAGCGCGATTTTTCAGCGGCAGGCTAGTCTAGGGAGCTTCTTGGGTCGCGACGACTTCATAGTGCGCGGCTTTCGCGTCGTAGCGCTTCAGATATTTCTTCCGTTCCTCCGGGATCACCGCAGTCTCATAATCTGGCCCCGCGACGGCGCGAACTGACTCAAGCGAATCCCAGAAAATAATGGTGATGAATTCCACTTCGTCGTTCACGGTTCGTCGCAGCAGACGGCTTCCGGCAAAACCCTTGACCTTGCTTAAGCCGGGCAACAGCTCGGGCTTGAGGTGCGATTCGTACCTGCCGGCACTCTCCGGTGTAGTCCATCCGTGCCATACGCGGGCGATCATAGTATCTG
This sequence comes from Candidatus Acidiferrum sp., assembly GCA_035703315.1. Lineage (GTDB taxonomy): Bacteria > Acidobacteriota > Terriglobia > Acidiferrales > UBA7541 > Acidiferrum. The sequence goes on from DASSYL010000449.1 coordinate 1,731, forward strand.
CTCCCTTTCGTCCTATAGTGGTTGTTCCAAAAAGGGCTACGTACCGCGGAAGGTATAAAATCCACTAGACATATGCCGCTCTATATGCAATTTTATGCTCGGATTTGACACTGGCATACCCAGATTCTGCTTCCCGCGGTCCATTGAGGCGTTACATGAAATGGCTAAAATTTGCAGCTTTTCTGGCGGCGACTCTCTTCTGCGTTTTGCGAGCGAACGCAGATGCAGTGACCTATACCTATGCGGGCGCTCCGATGGTTAGTGCGCCCGGTGCCATTGGTCTTCAGTATAATTGCGCTACCTGTACGATCTCGGGTTCTTTCACGGTGGGCAGTCCTCTGGCGCCGACAGATTCATTTTTCGATAAGCAGGCAATAGATCCTATATCTTATTCGTTTACGGCGACCGGTCTCGGCCAATTTAATGAACACAATTCGGCGATCACGCTCTATGTCAGCGTCCTGCCATCGGAAGCGATTGGTACCTTTTACTTTCAGATCAGCGGCCCGTTAGGATTCATATATTCGAATTTCTACGGTTCAGCTTTTGAGTTCACTGATTACTATACGAGTCCCAATGGCAAGCGGGTGATTTACGCCGAGGGAAACTATCCGGCTTCGCCGTGGACGATGTCGGTCTTGGCCGCAAATGTGAACTCTAACATCACGCTTTCTAGCGATCCCGTTCCGACATCTGAGCCGGCTGCGTTGGCATTCCTCGTTGCGGCGCTCGCGCTGGGCGCGATATTGGGACCCTACCCGGTGGGCAAAGCGCTGCGACTTCTGTCAATCCGCAAAGCATAAGACGAACCGCATTTCGTGGCCATGCCGGCGCGAGCCGTGTTATGCAACAAAAAGGTTGCATATCGCTTTGCGCTGCGGTAATCTGCAACCAGGAGGTTGCATGAATACCGACCGCATCGAAAAGAAAATCCTGCTTCGGGCGCCGCGCGCCCGGGTATGGCGCGCCTTGAGCAATTCCACCGAGTTTGGCACTTGGTTCGGCATGAAGTTTGACGGTCCGTTCCGGCCGGGAGCCGTGATGCATGGCGTGATCACCGGGACGAAGGTTGATCCCGAAGTGGCGCGCTTGCAAAAGCCGCATGAGGGCAAGAAATTTGACATTACGATTGAACAAATGGAACCGGAACGGTTGTTTTCGTTCCGATGGCACCCGCATGCCGTGGATGAAGGAGTCGACTACTCCGCCGAACCGACGACCCTTATCGTTTTCACGCTGGAAGAAACGCGCGATGGAGTCCTGCTGACCGTGACGGAATCAGGTTTTGACCAGATTCCGCTGGCGCGGCGAGCTTCGGCGTTCGAGGCCAATGCGCAGGGTTGGGGCCTGGTCATCAAATTGGTCGAGGAATATCTTGTCCAAAATCCGTAGTTCATCTGACCTTACAGCGCAAGCTCCGGCTCTTCTTTTTGCGGCACTGGGGGACCAGCAGCGTTTGTGGCTGCTTTCCCGGTTGTGCCAAGGCGGGCCAAGGTCCATCACGCAACTGGCCAGCGGCGCACGGATCAGCCGGCAGGCTGTGACCAAGCATCTGGGTGTGATGGAGCATGCCGGATTGGTATGTAGCTCGCGGCGCGGACGAGAACGGGTCTGGCAACTGGAGCGGAAGCGTTTGCAGGAGGCGCGTCGCTACTTGAGCCAGATCTCCGCGCAGTGGGATGCGGTCCTCGAGAGGTTGCGAGTTTTTGTCGAAAAGTAGCGAGACTACGGAAGTGCATCCGACCGTGGGATGAGGTTCGCCGCGCCGCGATTTCGCTTAATTTTTGGCTGGCGGTCGGGCTATGCTACTCCCATGAAAAGAGAACCGTGCCGCTGCGGCCATCCGAAATCCATACATTATCCTCAACGGCTTTCGTCCACGAAAATGAAGCGCAGTCCTTGCCGGCTGGATGGCTGCAGGTGCAAGGACTACAATCCGGTCAAGCCGGCGCAATAATTTTTGCCCTGGCAAAGGTTCATTGGAACCGCGCGCACGGCGGCTGACACGTTCCGGAATTTTTCTCCCCTGTTCATACTGCTGATGACCGTGCGGGCCGCTCTTTGACGAGTCTTACCCCTTCCGAACAGAAAATTCCCAAGATAGTTTATGATGCTGCTGCGCTTGCGTGTGCAGCGGCGCTTAGATTCCGGCCAATGGGGAGAAAAACGTGGGCGTAGTGGCGGGAGTGGATTTGGGCGGGACAGCGGTGAATTACACGCTGGTGAGCGATGAAGAAGAGTTCCTGGTCGAAGGATTATGCGAGCATCCCTCGCTGGCCAAGCAAGGACCGGAAATTTGTCTTCAGCAAATCGCCGACGGATTGAAGATTGCGACGGACAAGGCCGGCGTGGCGCTAGAAGACGTGGTCGCTGTGGGACTTGATACGCCAGGACCGGCGAGCGCGGGCGGGGTCATGAGCGCGCGAGGTTCGACAAACTTCGTCCATGCAAACTGGGCCGGATTCGATATTCGCGAGGGGCTGGCGCACAAACTGGGCAAACCGGTGTCGTACTTGAATGATGGGAATGCAGCGGCGCTCTGGGGGCACTACGCGATTTTCGGGGCCAATAGCAAAGAGACTTCGATTTCGACGATTATCGGAACGGGAAATGGCGGCGGTGTGATCCTGGAAGGTAACGTAGTGAAAGGGAAAAACGGATTTGGCGGCGAATTGGGCCACGTGTTGCTGCCTTATCAGAGCATTGCCGGAATCGACGGGATGGTGCCAAAGTGCAATTGTGGACGAGTGGGCGATTTGGAATCGCTGTGCTCCCTGACGGGCATTGAGCGGAACATCCTGCCATATTTGTTGAAGAAGAATCCGGCGCATGCGCTGGCCGGCGTGGAGGCGAATGGGGCGGCGAAGCGAGTGCGCGGAATGGCGGACCGCGGCGATCTACTGTGCAAGGAGGTATTTCGCATCCAGGCACACGCGGCGGGACTGT
>DASSYL010000571.1:0-3257 GCA_035703315.1 Candidatus Acidiferrum sp.
TGGGCCTACCGGTATTGCACCTGCAGAGCAAGCTTTCCGGATCGCGACGCGGGCAAGGTTAGGGTCTCGTCGGTGGGGTCGAACTGCGACCACGGTCTTCCGTTGAGGGTGACGCTGTGGATTTTGGGGCCTTCGGCTACGCGCAGGCGCAGTTTAGTGGAGGCGGAAAATCCAGGCGGCAGATAGATCTCGACGATAATTTTATCTTCTTGCAAATGTGAGGTGATGGAATAGCTGACGCGGCCCCAGCGGGTGGGTGCGCCAGAGACGGCGACGGTTTTGCCGTCAGCGAGCCATTCGCGCGGGATGGCTTTGCCTAGCCAGAGTGTTTCGGATTCGGGATCTTCGAAAACCAGCAGCCAGCGGGTCATCAACGCAACGACGAGCTGCGCGGGAGTGCAATAGGGCGCTGCGTTTCCGTCGCCAAGAAGGTTGCGAGTCTCAGGAGCGGTCCAGGTGCCGCGCGTGTATTGGTGGGCCATGGTGCTATATGTAAGCAGCAACGCTTCGCGGATCATATCGTGCTGGATCAGACCGTAGCCGTGGCCTAGGAGAGAAAGCCTGCGATATCGGAGGTGTTGTAGCCATACGCGGTGGGCACACCGAGAAGCATGTCGTGATGATTGGATCGGTAGTCGTGGATAAGGCGAGCTTGCTCTTTGGTCAAGCTGCCGGAGTACGTCATCTCCATGTAGGCGCGGTAGGAACGGTATTGCGGATCGCGGTTATCTTGGGGAACCACGATGTGAAACGGCTCTTTGACTCCAGCGATTGCCGGCAGGATTCTTTCGCCGTCGACGGTGAGGATGGAGCGCGAGATGGCCGCGTCGATGTCTTTGCGCAGTTCGACTGCCTCGCGCTGGAGCCTGCGGCCCCAAGCCCTTAATGAACCGTCTTTCTGCTGCGCGCCAATTTTTTCCCAGACGTGACCGAGATCGCGGAAGCCTCGCGCGGCTTCGGTGCTGTTTGAAAAGTACGGCTGCATATAGCGCTCCGGCTCGGGATCAAGGCTGGCGTCGGCTTCGCTCCAACCGGCGATCATGCCGTAGGCGGGATCTGTGGACGGAAGAATTTTGGCTTTGGCACGCAGGCCGAGTAGAAGATTGGTTACGCCGTCGATGCGAGCGCGCTGGCGCAAAAGGACCTTTGGGTTGCCGCCATAATTCACGTACTCGGCGACGACGGTGAGCATGCGGCCGTACTGCCCGGTTTCCGGGCCGCGATAGAGCAGCGAGCCATCGTCACGGACAAATTTGCCGAAATAGTTGTCTATGTAGCGGCCGGCCTGGCCAAGCAAGCCCCATTCAAGCATGGCCGTGGTATCGACGGTGAAGGTGTCCGGAAAGCCGTCGTGTTCGCTGCCGGCATAGTCTTTATCCACGGCGCCGTACTTGGGGAAATCAGCCACGCGGGTCATCATTTCACGAACCAGCGCGAAGCGGGCCATGTTGGCCATGCGCTGGTCCGGCAAATCGACCTTCATGCCATGCTCGAGCATTTTGTTCCAGCCGGTATGGAGGCGTATGAGGTCGCGGTAAAAGCCTTTCGTGTCGTACTCGGTGCGCGGCAGGAATGGATGGTAGGAGTCGATCTATTTGGACCAAAGAAGTGTTCCATGCTCGATCCGGCTCACTCGATACCAGACGGGTTGAACGCGGTCGTTGCCGTTAGACGTGCGCAGAGGCGCGAAGGCCAGCATCTCCGTCCAGTTGCCGTCGCCATTCGGATAGACAAAGCGCAGAACGGGCAGGTAGCCGCCGACCAATCCGTCCAGAACCTTGCCCTCCTCGCGAATCTGAGCGATGGGTGGGTAATAAGGAGCAGGGTCGAAATTTGGCGAGCGGCCGCCATAGGCCACGCCTATCTTATCCGTAGTGTTGGGTGTTCCGACGAAGCTGTAGGTCTGCATTTTGCGGAGCGGCTCAAAAACGGAGGCGATTTCGTCATACTTTGGATCGCCAGGCCTGGCTAGAATTTCGCGGGCCAGCAAATCCGTCGGACTCTTCTGAACGTTCAAGCGTGAATGGCCCAAATACAATTTGGCCGAATCGCTGGAAGTTGGTTCCGAGGATTTAGGCAAGTCGAGGCGAACTCCGTTCGCGTCGACAAAAATGACGTGGCCGTTGATTTGGCTATAGTCCTCCAGGACCGCATAGCCTGACTCGAGACTTGTCGCACTCGGGATTACCTCCACCAATGTCCAGCTGCCGATCTGCTCGCCTTTCGTCAAGCCGATTTGCTGGTTCTGAATGATGAATTCGACCCGATCTCCCGAAAGAGTGCGAATTAGCCGAGCAGGCAAAGTTTTTGAGACCGGCGGAGCCTGAGCATATGTTGATGCGGCGCAGAGAATCAGCGCCGCGAGCGAAATCCAAATCTTCACTTTCGCCAAAACTCCTCCAAACAAAGACGGCGCCCAAGTATGTGAGCGCCGTCGAGGTTCAGCAAACGATTTTAGCTTGGTGTCGGTGTGGATTCGATCAAAGGTGGCAGGTGGCCATGCCGCGCTTTTCCAGATAGCGCTGGTGATAGTCTTCGGCACGGTAGAAGGTACCGGCTGGCGTAATTTCGGTGGCAATCGGCCGTTGAAACTTCTGGCTGGCGTCCAGGGCGGCTTTGGCTTTTTTGGCGATGGCTTCCTGCTCCGGCGAATGGGTGAAAATCGCTGAGCGATATTGCGTGCCGAAATCCGGCCCCTGGCGATTCATTTGCGTCGGATCGTGCATGTGCCAAAAGGCATCGACGAGCGTTTCGTAGCTGACCTTGGCTGGGTCGAAAGTGACTTGCACGACTTCGGCGTGGCCGGTCTGGTCGGTGCAGACATCCTTATATGTTGGATTCTCCGTGTGGCCATTGCTGTAGCCAACTGCGGCGTCGGTCACTCCTGGAATCATGCGGAATTTCACTTCGACTCCCCAGAAGCAGCCGGCGGCAAAGGTCGCAAGTTCAGTCATGGGATTCCTTCCTTGTCTTAGGTTCATTGTAACTCGGTTTGCTCGCCTATCTGATGCTCGCGGGACCCACAGGTTTCAAAAGCTGCTCCAGACGCTGCCAAGGGCGAAACTCCGCGATACTGGGCACGTTTCGCATGTTTGCCGCCGGTGACAAGTTACAGGCGGCGGGGCCTCGGACGGGCGGAAGTAAACCCCGGACAAAAAAACACGGACCCGCCGAGGCTATCGGCAGGCCGTTCGGATGGAAGAGGCGCCCTGTGTTTACTGGTGGTCTGGGTCGGAGATAGCTTCAGCCTTGATGAC
>DASSYL010000122.1:0-6681 GCA_035703315.1 Candidatus Acidiferrum sp.
GTGCGGAGATTGCCACAAGACGGCCGATGCTCAGCCGGCGAGCTGGCGATTTGCGGACAGGACTTATGTGCTACCTGAACCACTCGCGCCGTTCGAATCGCAACATGCTTATGATTTGAAGGATGAATTCCTGGAGCCGAGAGCGCGCGGACTGATGCCGGCGCGACCGCCTTCACAACGAGATCGGATGGCGCCGGTGAAATTCAAAACTGCCTGTGCCGGCTGCCACTTGCTGACCTTCGACAAGAGATTTGACGACGGAGTTCCCCACGATACGCCACAAGTGATTCACGAATATCTCGTGGAACGATTTGCGAAATACATTGCTACTCATCCATCCGAGCTGCGGCAAATGCCAGATCCAGAGAGGGCTCTGGCAGGACGCAACCGTCTGCCGACAGGGCGGATATTAACGGCAGCACAATGGGTCGCTGAGCGAGTAGCCGTCTCGGAGGAACTGTTGTGGCACAAAACTTGCGCGCAGTGCCACGGCGTATCGGGGAGCTCGCTAAAAGACGTGAGCATCGCGCGATGGGATGCGAAGCAATTTCAGACGCAACGCGACAAGAAAAACAGCATTTCTCTGGAAGGACTCAAAACGCGCGGCGAGCAAGATCCGTTGGCAAAAATTGCGCCCGCGAATTTGACTTTGCAGTGGCTGCCGCATGCGCGGTTCGATCATGACGCGCATACGGGATTTGCTTGTACGGGATGCCATCAGAATGCCATGAAGAGCACGGAATCGTCGGACATTTTGGTTCCGGGGATTGCGGTGTGCCAGACCTGCCATGCGCCTGGACCGGGATACGCGAGCGCAGAGTGCGCGGAGTGCCACACGTATCATGACTGGTCGAAGCGGGCCGAAATAAAGCCTACGCTTGTGATGCCGGGGTTGAAAACCGGAGGAAACTAGCTGGCGGCGCGAACCGCAAAGAAAGACCCACCCTCAAACTAGGAGGGTGGGCACCTACGAAGAACAAAGCCACAGGAAATGGTTAGGCGCGCTGGACCAGGGCCATCATTTCGGGGGTGTAGCGTTCGCCGACGATTTGGAACTCGGCGAGCTTCGCGGAAATTTTGTTCAAGTCGGCGGCGGTGAGCGTGACGTTCGACGCGCCCATGTTGTCTTCGAGATAGCGGACGCGTTTGGTGCCAGGAATGGGCACCAGGCCTTCGCCTTGCGCAAGAACCCAGGCGAGAGCGAGTTGGGCCGGGGTAATTCCCTTTTCAGCTGCGAGTTCTTTCACGGCGGCGGCAAGCTTCAGATTGGTCTGCAGGGCTTCTTCCTGGAAACGCGGATAGTTGGTGCGGCGCCAGTCGGAGGCGTCGAGGTCGTCGAGCTTTTGGATGGCGCCAGTAAGGAAACCGCGGCCGAGCGGGCTATAAGGAACGAAAGTGATGCCCAGCTCGCGGCAGGTGACGAGGACGCCGTTCGATTCGACGTCGCGGGTCCACATGGAGTATTCGCTTTGCAGCGCGGCGATGGGATGGACTTTGGCGGCGCGGCGAAGCGTTTCGGGGCCGGCTTCGGAAAGGCCCAGTGTGCGGACTTTTCCGGCTTTGACGAGTTCGGCCATGGCGCCAACAGTGTCTTCGATGGGGACGTTGGGATCGACTCGGTGCTGGTAGTAGAGATCGATGACGTCGACCCCGAGGCGCTTGAGGCTGCCTTGGACGGCGCGGCGAATATTGGCGGGGGAGCTGTCCACGCCGCGGCGAGTGCCGTCGGGATCAATTCGGAAACCGAACTTGGTGGCGACGACGACACGGTCGCGCGGAACTTCGCGGAGAAATTTGCCGACGAGCTCTTCGTTCTTGAAAGGGCCGTAGATCTCGGCAGTGTCGAGGAAATTGCCGCCGAGTTCGAGATAACGATGAAGGACACGGAGGGATTCGGACTCGTCGGCGGGGCCGTAAGCGAAGGACATTCCCATACAGCCTAGACCCAGAGCGGAAACTGCAGGACCGTTCTTGCCGAGTTTTCTGGATTGCATTTGCTGCTCCATTCAGGTGGATTCATTCGATGAGATGCGCGGCGTGGAAGGTCGGCTACAGGGAAGCGCACAATTTCGACGTGGCGATTCGAAGTGAGATAGATTGATGCTCTCTTCGAGCAATGGCGAGCACAGCTCCAAACCTTCCGCCCACTAAAGAGGGCGGCTACAGCAGTGAAAACAAAAGCGAAGGCGCGCGGATGCGTCCGCTCGAGGCGCTGTGGCAGATCGTCACGCACGTGGACCGCAGCAAGATCATCGTGGCGCAGGCGCTGAGGAATACGCTGGGCGTGGTAGCCCCGCTGATCGTCGGACAAATGATGGGAATGCCCCGAGGCGGGCTGGCGATGGCCAGCGGCGCGCTGAACGTGTCGTATTCGGATGGAAGCGATCCGTATGAGAAGCGGGCGAAGCGGATGCTGGCATCGGCGGTGTGGTGTTCGATTGCGGTGCTGCTGGGCGGATTGACATCGCACAATAATGCTGCGTCGGTCGCGATGGCTGCGGCCTGGGCGTTCATAGCGGGAATGCTGGTGGCACTCGGAACGACGGCGGCGGACGTGGGAGTGATCAGCACCGTCGTGCTGGTCGTTTATGCGGCGCAACCACTCACGCCGCGGCGAGCCGTGGAGGCGGCGGGGCTGGCGCTGTGCGGCGGACTGCTGCAGATTTTGCTATCGATAGCGCTGTGGCCGGTGCGGAGATACGAGCCGGAGCGGAGGTCGCTGACGGCGCTGTACGCGGAGTTGGCGCAAATTGCGATACACCCGTCGCAGGCGACGGCGGCTCCGCTCGGCACGCGAGAGATTGCCCAGGCGCACGATGCGCTTTCCAATCTGGCGACGGATATGTCGGTGCCCGCGCTGCGGTACCGGTCATTGTTGTCGCAGGCGGAACGGATTCGCCTGAGTCTGGTGACGCTAGCGCGGTTGCAACACCGGTTGACGCGAGAAAATGCGTTTCATCCGGCGATTGCGGCGCTCGATCAGTACCGGCAGAATGCGGCGCACTTGCTGGAGGCAGTTGCGCAGAGCCTGGCGAGCGGGTCGGAACCGGGGCTGGAAGCGGACCGGCTAGTGCTCGGGATGGCCCTGGCGCAAAAACTGGCAGTGGACGAGTGGGCGGCGGCGCAGACTTTTTCCAATGCCGTGCTGCGCGATATGAAGTTTCAGGCGGACGCGCTAGGCGGGCAGTTGCGGGCAGTCTTTGAATTGGCAAGGAATGCGACGCCGCAAGGGCAAGAAGCGTTTGAGAAACGCGAAGCCGAGCAGCCGCTGTGGCTGCGGTTTACGGGCCGGCTGGCGACTCTGCGTGCAAATTTGAGTTTTGATTCCGTGGTTTTCCGACACGCGGTGCGCTTGACGTTATGCGTTGCCGCCGGCGACGCGATTGGCCGCGTGCTGCACCCGTATCGCGCGTACTGGATTCCAATGACTATCGTGCTGGTGCTGAAGCCGGAGTTTGCGGTGACGTTCAGCCGCGGAGTGTTGCGTATCGCGGGCACGCTCATTGGTCTGTTGCTGGCGACGGCGTTGTTTCACTATTTGCCGATCCACACGGCGACCGAGATTGCTTTAATCGGGCTGTTTACATTTTTGATGCGGTGGATTGGGCCAGCGAACTACGGGATTTTCGGGGTGACGATCAGCGCGCTGGTGGTACTGCTGATTTCGATTACCGGAATCGCGCCGAGAGAAGTGATTCAGGCACGGGCAATCAACACCGTGGTGGGCGGAGTGTTTGCATTAGCGGCCTATGCAGCTTGGCCATCGTGGGAACGCAACCGGGCGCCAGAATTGTTCGCTGCGCTGCTGGAGGCTTATCGCAAATCGTTCAGCGCGATTTGCGCCGAACTGTTTGAGCCGACCGCTGAATCCGGTCGGCGACGAGAGCGCACCAGGCAAGCAGCGCGGACGGCGCGGTCAAATCTCGAAGCTTCTCTAGAGAGACTCGCGGCCGAGCCGGGAATTACGCAGGAGCAACTTGGGCAGATAAACGCGATGCTCGCGTCTTCGCATCGATTCGCGCACGCCATGATGGCGCTGGAAGCGGGGATTCCAACAACGGCCTCCGAGACACAAGCGCCGGCACGGCCGGAGTTTCGCAGGTTCGCGGATGCGGTGGATACCACGCTGAAACTTCTGGCGGCGAAAATTCGCGGAGAGAAAGTGGCGGAGCGAGATTTCCCCGACTTGCGCGAAAGCTATTTGCGGTTGGCAAGTTCCGGCGATCCACAGTTGGAACGGTACGCACTCAGCAATGTTGAAGCGGACCGAATGACCAACAGCTTAAATACACTCCACGAGCTGGTGTTTGCGTGGAAGCTGCTCAGGCGTTGACAGCAGCGAAAAGTTGTAGGAAAACGGGCGTATTCGGGCAGCCGGTTTTGGAGGGGGTGGCGGCCATGAGTCAAACTTCTGTTTCTCTTCGGCGTGATTTCCTCAGATATGTGGGCTTGGCAAGTTCGCTCACCATTGGTGGCGGCCTGTTCGCTATGCAGGCGAGGCATAAATTCCCGGATCCGCCGGCGCCGGCCGATCCGAAGAGCAGCAGCACAAAACCTGGCGATCTGCAGGCGGCGCAGCGGGCGCAACTGAAATTGAATGAGAAAGAGTTCCGCGAGTCGCTAGCAAGCCTCTACCAGAGGGTTAGCGAACTGAAGCAAGACTTGGAGACGATGCACACCGCAGACGTATTTTCGGTGAAGGTGTACAAGCAGACGGGAGAGATCGAACACCTCGCGAAAAAACTGCGAAGTCTGGCGAAAGTCTAGACGCCGACGCGATTGTAACTACGCGTGGTCGCTTGGCACTTGGTTCAGGCTTGAACTTTTGTTCCGAGTGCCTTCAGCAGATTGCCCAGGAAAGAATGGAGTGCCGGCCACGCGGGCCCGGTAAGCAAGTTTCCGTCCATCAACGATTCGTTCATCGCAAGTTCCACATAAGTGCCGCCCGCCAGCGTGACGTCCGGAGCGCAAGCAGGATAGGCGTTGCACTTTTTTCCCTTCAGTACGCCAGCGGCAGCGAGCACTTGCGGACCGTGGCAGATCGCGGCGAGCGGCTTTCCCGACGAGGCGAAATAGCGAACGATATCGAGCACGCGTGGATTCATACGGATGTACTCGGGAGCACGGCCACCGGGAATGTACAACGCGTCGTAGTCTTCGGCCTTGACTTCGTCGAATGTCGCAGTAAGGGCAAAGTTGTGGCCCTTTTTTTCCGTGTAGGTCTGGTCGCCTTCGAAATCGTGGATGGAGGTGGGGATGAATTCGCCGGCTTTGCGTCCGGGGCAGACAGTGTGTACGGTGTGGCCGACCATCATCAGCGCTTCGGTCGCTACCATAAGCTCGTAATCCTCGACGTAGTCCCCAGCGAGCACCAGAATTTTCTTGGCCATCGCGTCCTCCTTTGCGTGTCGGGCAGTAGTGTATCGCGGCAGGTCGGGCCAAGGAAAATGGGCAAAAGAAAACAGGCACGGCGTTCTTCCTCTTAAGCGGGAAGCAAGCCGTGCCCGAGGAATACAAACAGCTGTTTTAGACCGTGCTGACCGGCGCAGACGCGACTACGGTGGTCGGCGCAGGTGCCAATTCCGCCGAGTCCAGAGGCGATTCTTGAATGGTCAACAAGTCGGTACGTGTTTTGCCCCACTCCTTGAGCATGAGACCCTGCGCGGCGAAGTAGCGGCGGATTTTTGAAGAGTCCCAGCGCAGCACTTCTTCCAATACGGGGATTAGGACACTCATGGGGTTGTCGCTCAGCACGGTGCGGCGCGCGATGCGGGTGATGAATTCTGCTTCGCTGACCGCAATAGTCAAACCATCGTACTGGTTGACGTGCATCATGACGGGCAAATCGGAGCTGCCGTCGCCCATGTAAACGATGTGGTCGTGGCTGGTGCCGAGCTGCGCGCGAATTTCTTCCAGCACAGTTACTTTGCCCCAGCCAGCCGACGCGCGAACTATGGCTTTGACTTCGCCATTGCCCGGATCGTAATAAAACTTCGTGCCGTGAATATTTTCGGGCGGCACAATGCCTTCGAGAGCCGACTGGATGATTTCTTGCGGCGCCGCCGAGATGACGCGAAAATTGAAATTGTAGCCGTCGGCAAGGGTTTCAAGAGTTTTCGCGAACAGCGCGACGTCATGCTTCAGGCGAATCTGTTTGCCTGCTTCGACCAGGTGGTGACTCCGCACGCGGCGGAACTCCGGATCGTGCAGGATCAGGTACGAGAGCTCGGCGCCCTGCTGTACCAGGTTAATTTGGGCCAATCCCCGGACTTTGTCATGGAAGCCTTGCACGCCGATCAGGTCGGCAAGCACGACTCCCGAATCATTGAAACTGAGCGTCTGGTCGAAGTCGCTGGCCAGAAGATACTGCTGCACCATTAGGTTATTGCCCCTTTCTTGGTTCGCCCCGTTGTTGGAGCTTCTGCCGCTGACAAGCGGCCATGCCCCCCCACGTTTTACACCTTACCTGTGTTCCCGGCCTGGGGGTTCACGAATTATTTTGATGGGTGCTATGCACAGAAACGTGAACAGAACATTTTCATTTGATTAGATGCATCATACTGCTAAAAGGTTGAAGGGACGTAGCTTAGTAGAGTTAACGCTGAAGGATGGGGCGGGGAGAAGCGAAACCTGCACGAGGGAATATAGCGAATACAAAGCGAACTATCATCTCACGGCTGG
>DASSYL010000257.1:0-3788 GCA_035703315.1 Candidatus Acidiferrum sp.
ACCTTTCTCAAAAAACTCCCTCCCACGGTTCTCAACCACGCGCACAAGTTGCTCCTCGAGAAATTCAGCGGCGCCCCTTCCGCCTTGCGCCGTTCGCGCATCGCGCTCACCGGCTTGCGCGGCGCAGGAAAGTCCACACTCGGCTCTTTGCTCGCACAGCGTCTACAATGCCCGTTCATTGAACTCGACCACCAGATCGAACGCGATACCGGCCTCACACTGTCCGTCATCTTCGATCTCTACGGCCAGGCAGGCTATCGTCGCTTGGAGCGCGTCGCTCTCGATCGCATTCTCGCTCACCATCGCCGCTTCGTTCTCGCTACTGGTGGCGGCATCGTCTCCGATCCTGGCAACTACAATCGCCTGCTCAGCACCTGCTTTACGGTCTGGCTTCGCGCCAAACCCGAGGACCATATGGCCCGCGTCATAAAACAAGGTGACCGCCGCCCCATCGCGCAAAGTCGTCAAGCCATGCGCGACCTCCGCCGCATCCTCTATAGCCGCGAAGCACAATACCGCCAGGCCGACGCCGCCCTCGACACCTCCGGCCAGCCTCTGAAACATTCCGTGTGCTCCCTAATCCGCCTCGTCTCCTGATCCGCGCTTCATTCTTTTCCAGGGACCGCCAGCTTGCCCGCCTTGGTGGGTCTCCCGACTGGCGTCTTGACCCTAGCGGAGGCGCGACACATTCTTCATATCCCGAATGTTCGCCTTATCACGACCATGCAACCCGCTCCGAACGCACCCGGCCCAAAAATTCAACGAAACCAGAACTATCGTTCCGGTACACCATAACCCCACTGCAACCATGCGACTTCCAGGCGCTTCGATCCGTTCCATTGGGGGCCACCTCGCCAGCAGACCGGAACTATAGTTCCGGTCTGCATTTCCGCGCGGCGTTATACTCCTTTGAGACGCCCAACTGTCGTCGCAAATCGCCATGCCAACCACCACCAGTACCAAAGAACTTGTTCTCTTCAACACCGACTCGCGTGAACTCCGCCACTGGAAACTTTCGATCAGTAATCGCATCGCCACCCTCGCCATGAACGTCGACGAAGACGGCGGCCTCCGCCCCGGCTACAAACTCAAGCTCAATTCCTACGACCTTGGCGTGGACATCGAACTTCACAATATCTTGCAGCGCATCCGCTTCGAGCATCCCGAAATCGCCTGCGTCGTTCTTACCAGCGCCAAAGAAAGAATGTTCTGCGCTGGCGCTAACATCTACATGCTGGGCACTTCTTCACACGCCTGGAAAGTGAATTTCTGCAAATTCACCAACGAAACGCGCAACGGCATGGAGGATTCCTCGCGTCACGACGGTCTCAAATTTCTCGCCGCGCTCAATGGCACCACCGCCGGCGGCGGCTACGAACTCGCTCTCGCCTGCGACGAAATTATTCTGATCGACGACCGCTCCAGCGCCGTCAGCTTGCCGGAAACTCCGCTGCTCGGAGTTCTTCCGGGAACCGGCGGCCTCACTCGCGTTGTCGACAAACGCAAGGTTCGCCGCGATTTTGCGGATCTTTTCTGCACCAATCCCGACGGTGTCAAAGGCGAACGCGCTAAATCCTGGGGCTTGGTGGACGAAATCGCCGCACCAGCAAATTTCGCCAAGGCTGTGCAGGCTCGCGCCGATGAATTAGTTGAATCCTCCACGCGTCCCGCAGCGGTGAAGGGAATTGAACTTCATCCCCTGCAAAGAAAAATCGACGACGCTGGTTATCACTACACCCACGTTGACGTAGCGTTCGATCGCGAAGCCCGCACTGCGACTCTAACGATTCGCGGCCCGCAAGACTCGCAAGCAAAATCGCTTGAAGAAATTCACGCCGCCGGCGATTCCTGGTGGCCGCTGGCCATGGCCCGCGAACTCGACGACGCTATATTAATGTTGCGCACCAATGAGCCTGAGCTCGGCCTTTTGCTTCTCAAAACTGAAGGCTCACTCGATGCCATTCTCCAACTCGACAAAATTCTGAGCAGCTCTCGCGAAGACTGGCTCATCCGCGAAACCGTCGGTCTGCTCCGCCGCACCTTGGCGCGCCTCGATGTCAGCTCGCGCAGCATGTTCGCCATCATCGAACCAGGCTCCTGCTTCGCGGGAACTTTGCTCGAACTCGCTCTCGCCGCCGATCGGTCCTACATGCTCGCTCTGCCAGAAGAAGAAGCCGGTGCGGAACGATCCGCTCCACAGATCGCTCTCAGCGCAATGAATTTCGGTTTCCTGACCATGGTCAATGGGCGCAGCAGACTGGAAACCCGTTTCAGCGGCCACGCTGAAGCCGTCGCAAAATTGCAGGCCATACAAAGTGAACCGCTCGGCGCCGAAGCTGCGATCGAACTCGGCTTGGTTACCGTCGCGCCTGACGATCTCGACTGGGAAGACGAATTGCGCCTCGCCATTGAAGAGCGCACCAGCCTTTCTCCCGACGCGCTCACGGGAATGGAAGCGAGTCTCCGTTTCCCGGGTACGGAAACTACGGAAACAAAAATCTTCGGCCGCCTTTCCGCCTGGCAAAACTGGATTTTCATCCGCCCCAACGCCACTGGTGAGCAAGGCGCTCTAAAACTTTTTGGCAAAGGGTCGAAACCGAAATTCGACCGGGAGCGTGTGTGATGGAATCGAATTATCAGGACCGCATCCCCAACAACGTCAGCCTCGGCTCCAATCGCACGCTGCAGCGCGCGCTCGAACACTGGCAGCCGGAATTCCTCAACTGGTGGCACGGCCTCGGTCCCAGCGACTTCAACGCTTCTGATGTATATCTGCGCACAGCCATCAGTGTAGACACCAAGGGCTGGGCTACGTTCGGCTACGTGCGCATGCCGGAGTATCGCTGGGGGATCTTTCTGGCCGATCCCGAAGAGGATCGCCGCGTCGGCTTCGGCGACAATTACGGCCAACCCGTCTGGCAGCAGGTTCCCGGCGAACACCGCTCCACGCTGCGCCGCCTGATTGTGACGCAAGGCGACACCGAGCCCGCTTCCGTCGAGCAGCAGCGCATGCTCGGCCACACTGCGCCGTCACTCTACGATTTGCGCAACCTATTTCAGGTGAACGTCGAAGAGGGCCGACACTTGTGGGCGATGGTTTATCTTCTTCATGCCTACTTCGGGCGCGATGGCCGGGAAGAAGCGGAGGAATTGCTCGAGCGCCACTCCGGCGATGCAGACAAGCCGCGGATCCTATCTACATTTAACGAGCCAATCAGTGACTGGCTCAGCTTCTACATGTTCACGTATTTCACCGATCGCGACGGCAAATTTCAGTTGAAGTCGCTCGCCGAATCGAGCTTCGATCCGCTTTCCCGTACCTGTAAATTCATGCTCACCGAGGAAGCGCACCACATGTTCGTTGGCGACACCGGTATTGGCCGCGTGATCAGGCGCACGGTCGAAGTCATGAAAGAGCTAAACACCGATGACCCTGCTGCTCTGCGCAAAGCAGGAGTCGTCGATCTTCCAACAATCCAGAAATATCTGAATTTCTGGTTCAGCTCGTCGCTCGATCTTTTCGGCGGCGATTCTTCCTCGAACGCCGCGTCGTATTTCGCCAACGGTTTGAAAGGCCGCCCAGACGAAATCAAATACCAGGACCACTTCGAAAACAATTCCACGTACACGCTCGAGTTGCCCGATGGAAAAGGCGGTGTCCGCCCGGAACAAATTCCCATGCGCAATGCGGTCAACGAAGTCGTCCGCGAAGCCTATGTCCGCGACTGCGAAAAGGGTTTGGCGCGCTGGAACCGCCACCTGGAAGAAGCCGGCCATCCCCATCGGAT
>DASSYL010000345.1:0-3391 GCA_035703315.1 Candidatus Acidiferrum sp.
TGCCCCTCCGCGTCGCAAACGCGTTGTGGGCTTATGCCCTCTACATCGCCAAGGGGATTTGGCCCTTACACCTGGCCATTTTTTATCCGCATCCCGAGAACACCATTGGGTGGTTCCGACCTGCACTGGGACTAGCACTCATCGCGGTGTTTTCGTTTTTGTGCCTGCGGTACCTTCAGCGGCGCTATCTGATTGTGGGCTGGCTGTGGTATCTCGGTTGCCTTGTGCCGGTCGTCGGCGTGGTTCAGGTCGGCCGCCAGGCTATGGCGGACCGCTACGCTTACACCACGCTGCTTGGGATCGTCGTGCTGGTGACCTGGTGGGCCGCCGACCATCTGAACGCGCGACGCATTCGCATTGAATCATTCGGCGTTGTTTCCGCTCTACTGCTGCTTTTCTTTTCCGTGCTCACGTGGCGGCAAACGACTTATTGGAAAGACAGCTTCACCTTGTTTCAGCACGCTCTGAACGTTTCACCGAATAACTTTATTGCCGAGACCAATTTGGGTGAAGCCTACATGCAGATCGGCCGACCGGACCTGGCCTACGACCACTTCCTTCGCGCCACGCAAGAAAAGCCGCATTTTGGAGTTGCCCAATATAACCTGGGAATCGTTCTGGCCGGCCAGGGCCGCCCCAAAGAGGCCCGCGATGCCTTTCAGATGGCGATTCGTTATGGGCAAGAAGGACCGGAGATAGCCCAGGCTTACCACAATCTTGGCATTGTCATGCTCGACGAAAACCAACTTAGCGACGCGCGCGGGATGTTTAGCGAAGCGCTTCGCCTGGTGCCAAACAAGCAATCCAGCTATTTGGCGCGCGGGTTCGCAAACTTTCGCTCGTATGACTATCGCGCTGCAGAATCTGATTTCCTCGCCGGGGCTTCCCTTTCACCGGATGCCAGCGCTTACTTCTGGTTGGGCCGCTCTCGCGAAAAGCTGGGGAACCTTGCCGGAGCTTCCGACGCGTACCGCAAAGCCCTGGCTCTGCGACCGGACATGAATGACGCCAAGGAACGTTTGGACGCCCTTGTTTCCGGGCGCCCAATCCCTTTTCTTCCTCAAGAACACTGAAATTTACCAACTACGAAATGACCGGGTTGGACTTGTCCCTCGAGATGCCCAGTTCTCCGGCGGCCTTCTCCACGGTCTTGTCGTCGATTTTTCCATCTAAGCTGAGTTCGTGAAGCGTCGCCAGCGTGATGAACTTGGCGTCCACTTCGAAGAAGTCGCGCAGCGCGGTGCGTCCTTCGCTGCGGCCAAATCCGTCGGTGCCTAGCGCCGCCAGCCTGCGCGGCATCCACTTGGCGATCATGTTGGGCAGCGTTTTCAGATAGTCGGAAGCCGCCACCAGGACGCCCTGTGTGTCGGCAAGACACTGCGAAACGTAGGGAACTTTTGGCTTGGCGCCAGGATTCAAACGGTTCCATCGCTCTGCTTCAATCGCGTCTACGTAGAGCTCCTTGTAGCTGGTGACGCTCCACACGTCGGTCGCGACGCCGTATTTTTGTTCCAACATTTGCTGTGCCCGTAACGCCTCGTTCAGGATTGCTCCACTGCCGAAAAGTTGTGCCTTCAGCTTGGACTTCTTGTTCGAGGACGCGCGGAACTTGTACATGCCCTTGAGGATGCCCTCACGCACTCCTGCAGGCATGGGCGGCATCGCGTAAGGCTCGTTCATCACCGTGATGTAGTAGAACCAGTTCTCGCCGTCCTTGTACATGCGGCGAATGCCATCCTGAATGATGACAGCAATTTCATAGGCATACGCGGGATCGTACGCTTTCAAGTTCGGCACCGGAAGCGCCAGAATGTGGCTGTTGCCGTCCTGGTGCTGCAATCCTTCGCCGGAAAGCGTTGTGCGGCCGGACGTGCCGCCCAGCAGGAAGCCGCGTGTGCGCATGTCCGCCGCGGCCCAGACAAAATCGCCGATGCGCTGGAATCCGAACATCGAGTAGTAGATAAAAAACGGAATCGTGTTGATTCCATGGCTGGCGTAGGCGCTGCCTGCGGCGATGAACGAGGCCATCGAGCCGGCTTCGGTAATTCCCTCTTCCAGGATCTGGCCGTCTTTGGCTTCTTTGTAGAGCAGCAGGGTGTTCATGTCTACGGGTTCGTACTTCTGCCCGCCGCTCGCGTAGATACCCACCGTGCGGAACAACGATTCCATGCCGAAGGTGCGCGCTTCGTCTGGAACGATCGGCACAATGAGCTTGCCGATTTCCTGGTCTTTCAGCATCTTGCGCAACATGGCCACGAACGCCATCGTCGTGGAAACTTCGCGTTCGTCGCTGCCCTCGGTGAATTCCTTGAACAGGTCGTCATGATCGGCCACCAGCGGCATCGAACGCACGCTGCGCGCTGGAGTGTAACCACCAAGCGCTTCTCTTCGCGCCCGCAGGTACTGGATCTCGATGCTGTCTTCGGTCGGCCGGTAGAACGGCACCGTCGAGCAGTCTTCGTCGTTTAAGGGAATGCCGAAGCGCGAACGAAATTCGCGCAGCTCTTCTTCGTTGAGCTTTTTCTGCTGGTGAGTGACGTTCTTTCCTTCGCCCGCCTCGCCGAGTCCGTAGCCCTTGATGGTGCGTGCCAAAATGACCGTTGGCCCGCCCTTGTGCTCAACCGCCGCTTTGTACGCCGCGTACACTTTGCGGGGATCGTGGCCACCGAGCCGCAAGCGACGCAGCGCTTCGTCCGGCAGCGGCTCGACCAGTTTCAGCAGACGTTCGTCGTTTCCGAAAAAGTGCTGGCGCACATATGCGCCTGACGAAACAACGAGTTTCTGGTATTCGCCGTCCACCAGTTCGCCCATGCGCTTGACCAGCAAACCTTCGGTGTCACGTTCAAGGATCGGATCCCACTCACTGCCCCACAGAACCTTGATGACGTTCCACCGGGCGCCGCGGAACGCCGACTCCAACTCCTGAATAATCTGGCCGTTCCCGCGCACCGGCCCATCCAACCGCTGCAGGTTGCAGTTGATGACAAAAATCAGGTTGTCGAGGTTCTCGCGCGAAGCAAGCGTGATCGCGCCGAGCGATTCCGGCTCGTCCGTTTCGCCGTCGCCCAGGAATGCCCAAACTTTCGCGTCGGTCGCCCGTTTCAGTCCGCGATTCTCCAAATAACGATTGAACCGCGCCTGATAAATCGCCATCAGCGGGCTCAAGCCCATCGAAACAGTAGGAAATTCCCAAAAATCAGGCATCAGCCACGGGTGCGGGTAAGAGGACAGTCCGCCGCCAGGCTTCAGCTCGCGCCTGAAATTCTCCAGCTTCTGCGTACTGATGCGTCCTTCCATGAACGCACGCGCATAAATTCCGGGTGCCGCGTGGCCCTGGAAGTAAATCGTGTCGCCTTCGAATTCGGGTGTTCTCGCGCGGAAGAAGTGGTTG
>DASSYL010000425.1:0-9473 GCA_035703315.1 Candidatus Acidiferrum sp.
GAGCAGCATTTTTACAATTTCCAGGTGGCCGTTTGCCGCCGCTGTCAGAAGAGGCGAATAGCCCTTGGCATAGCGGTAATTCACGTCCGCTCCGTTTTCGGCCAGCCACTTGGCAATTGCCGCATGACCGCTGGCCACCGCACCCGTCAGCGCCGTATAGCCACTACCATTCGTGGCGACCGCATTCACGTCAGCGCCCTTCTGGTGCAAATAGCGCGCTACTTCTTCGTGGCCAAATACCGCCGCCAAAGCCACTACCGGAAATCCATCCGGCGAATAGCTCTTCGCAGCTGTGGGATTCGTTTCGACCAATTCCTGCAAGCGCGGAAGCTGCCCGGCAGCCGCAGCTTCGTGTAGTTCCAGCAGAACGCCTTTCGCCAGCAGCAGATCGCGAACTTCCTTGCGTCCGTTGTAGCACGCCTGCAGCACGCCGGACGCGCCGCGCTCATTCTTCGCTTGCAGTAGAGTCGGTTCGGCCTCGACCAGGCGCGTTATTTCCGCAACGTCGCCGGCCTCGACCGCCGCAAAGAAGCCTGCTTGACTCACCATGACCACCGTTGATGCCGTTGGCGTCCCAACTGTACACCAGTTCAGTGGCCAACTGGAACCTCGCCGGCCGTTCCGCCTTGCGAATTTCGCGCGAACAACTGCATGATGTTCTATATCCTCGTATTTGAATCTGCGGCACGAAAGGCTTCGGATTTTTGCCTGGGCCGAGCACACTTTCGCGAACTGGGCGGGTCTATCTTGCGTTCGCCCTTGTTCTTTTTCTAGCTCACGCTGCGCTCCTGCTGCTGGCGAACAATCACCCTTCCACGCCACTGCTCTCGAATTTGATCCAAATCGCTTGCCCGGTCCTGGCGGGATCGGCCTGCCTGTCCGCCGCCCGCCGTTCGGAGTATTTTGCAAAACATTTCTGGCTGCTGTTCGGCACCGCCATTCTGGGGTGGGCCATCGCGCAGACCGTGGCAACGTACTACGACAGCATTTTAAACGCCTCGGTCCAAGAGCCGTGGCCCAGCGACATCATCTACTTTCTGGGCATGTCGATTCCGTTGATGATCCTCTTCATCGACCAGAAGAGGGGCTTCGAGCGCAAGCAATGGCCGCGACTGTTCGATCTCGCACAAGTCTTCATCGTGATGCTTGCGGTTTATCTTTTCACGTTCGATACACCGGAAGCATGGAGGAACGGCTGGGGCACGCTGGGTCAGATTGCCTGGATACCGGAAACGTCGCGCGACATTCTGCTGCTGGCCTCTTTCGCTCTCGGCTCCATTTTCAGCAAGAACCGCCCCGCAAAGGACTTGTACCGCCGCATGGCGATTTTTATCCTGGCCTATCTCGGTGGCGAGTTTCCCTATTTGTATTTGCAAGCGACACAAAGTTTGCGGACCGGCACCCCGTGGGACTTTGTCTGGAGCGTGCCGTTCCTGGTGGCCACGGTGCTGGCAGTGTGGCCGCTTCCGCCAGAGGCGGACGAAGATTCGCCAACGGCCCCGTCGGCGGCCGTCGAGCATTCCTCCGGCTGGGCCGTCACTCACATTGTTGCCCTGATATTTCCTGTGGTCGTTCTGCTCATGGCGGCGGGCATTGCAGAAAAGCAGTTCGCTACGGCCACGGTCTTGGTCGTCCTGTCGTTTAGCTGTTCGGTCGGCAGGATCTTCTTTGCGGAACATCAGCAGCAGCAAGCCGCTCAGGCACTGGAGGAGAGCAACGCCCTGCTGAAATCGGTGTTTGAGGGAACCGGCGACGCGTTGTTCATCAAAGACCTCGAGGGACGATATGTCATCACCAATCAAACCTACGCTGACTTGCTGGAGCTCCGCGCTGAGGATCTGGTTGGTAAATCGGTTTCGCAGTTCATCGATGCCGACGCCGCGGCGCTATTTGCCGCGCAGGACGCCGAAGTCGTGCGGGAAGGCAGGAGCAAGCTTTTTGAATACGACGTGGTACTGGCCGGCAAGAAACGTTCGTTCCTGACGACAAAAGCGCCGCATCGCGACGCGTCCGGAAAAATGGCCGGCATAATCGCGGCGATTCGCGACGTCACCGAATATCGCCACATGGAAGAACGGCTTCGGCAATCGCAAAAAATGGAAGCCATCGGCACGCTGGCCGGAGGCGTAGCACACGACTTCAACAACTTGTTGATGGTGATCACCGGCTACAGTTCGGTGCTGGCCGACGCGCTGCATGCCGATCCCAAGCTCAGCGGCCACGTGGACCAAGTTCTGAAAGCTGGGGAACGCGCTGCGTCCCTTACCCGGCAACTGCTGGCGTTCAGCAGAAAGCAGACCATTCAACCGACACCACTGCATCTCAACCAGGTCATTACCGGCGTCGAGAAACTGCTACACCGCTTGATTGGGGAGGACATTCAAATCGTCGCACACCTCGCACCCGATTTGGGCGTGGTGCTTGCCGACGCCGGGCAAATGGAGCAGGTGATTCTAAACCTTGCCGTAAACGCACGAGATGCGATGCCCAAAGGCGGGCAGCTGATCTTTGAAACGCGTAACGTCGAGCTGGGAGATTCCATCGCCAACGCCAACAACCTCACGCCGGGACGCTACATTGAATTTCTGGTCAGCGACACCGGCACAGGCATGGACCTGAGCGTGCAGACGCGCTTATTCGAACCATTTTTTACGACCAAGCCGACGGGAAAAGGCACCGGACTTGGTTTGTCCACCGTTTATGGCATTCTCAAGCGCGCCCACGGACACATCACGTTTACGAGCCAACCGGGGCATGGAACAACTTTCCGCATATTTCTCCCGCGAATCGACACCAATTTGGCGGCAACTGCAGATCTTCGTCCGGCAGACGCCACGCTTCGCGGACGCGAACGAGTTTTGATCGTCGAAGACGATGCGACCGTTTGCGAACTCGTGCGCTCGGTGCTCGACGCGCATGGGTATTCCGTGCTGACCGCCGCGCAACCGGACGAAGCCGAGACCTTGTTTGCTCAGCCGGACGGTCAGGACGTGGATTTGATGGTTTCCGACGTGGTGATGCCGGGGTTGAGCGGCACGGAGCTGGCTTCGCGGCTGTCGCGCAAAAATCCGCGCCTGAAGGTCCTGTTCATGTCGGGGTACATTGACGACGCCATAGTGCGCGCAGGAATCGAAGAAAAGGATGTGGCCTTCCTGCAGAAGCCCTTCACTCCCGTAACGCTCGCGCGCAAGGTACGGGAAGTTCTGGACGGAACTCGCATTGAGTGAAAGGGATAGTAAGCAAAAGCGAAGAGTCAGCGGCGCGCGCGGTCTTTGCGCACGGCATCCTCGATCAGCGCATCCAGTTCGTCGCGGCGCAAAGTAATTTCGTCCGCCACGTTGTCATCGTCGTCGCTGGTGACCGGCAGTTCCGCCGCGCCGCCCGGTGGGGCAATCACACCATAACGAGCGCGCGCAGCCATGAGCTTGGCGACTTCTTTGCTGGAAAAGAGCTTCGGTGTTCCGACATTCTCCGCCGCGAGCGTAATCTTGGCCGTGTGCTCGACCGTTTCCAGGCGATAAAAGGCCGTCAGCAAATCCGGACCGCAGGTAACGACGCCATGATTGGCCAGCAGCAGCGCGTCGTAATGTTCAACATAAGGTTCCAACGCCGCGCTTAGCTCGGGCGTGCCTGGCGTGGCATAGCGCACTAGCGGCACTTTGCCCAGCCCAATCACGACTTCCGGCAAGAGCGCTTCGTCGAGCGCGCGGCCCGCTGCGGCAAAGCCTGTCGAAGTGACCGGGTGCGCGTGGCAAATCGCCTGGACGTCCGGCCGCATGCGATAAAACAACAGGTGCATCAGAACTTCCGAGGAGGTCCTGCGAGAACCTTCGATCTGCCGGCCGTCGGGTTCCACAACTACCAGATCTCCCGGTTCCAGCATGCCTTTGTTCATGCAGGTAGGCGTGGTCAGGATGCGCCCATCGCTGAGGCGCACCGACACGTTGCCTTCGCACGCGACAATGTATTCGCGCTGGTACATCCACCGCCCGATCAGACAGATCTCGCGGCGGTGCTGCTTTTCGCTTTTCTGGTTTCCGGCCAACACCGAGTCCGAGCTCACAGTACGGACTCCTCCCGCGCGGCATTATCCACCGCGCAAGTATTTTTGCAACTGTTATTTAACCGTCGCCGTCTGGCCAGATCAGCGGGACTAGGTCTTCGGCTTACCAGGTTTAAGCGTAGATACCCCGCATCTTAAGGGCTTTCGCCACGCGGTCGATAGCAACCATATACGCCGCGATGCGGTTATTGACCTTGTGCTTCTCAGCGTATTTTACCACCACGTCGAAGGCGTTCACCATAATGTCCATCAGCCGCTCGTTGACTTCGCTCTCGCGCCAGAAGAAGCCCTGGCGGTCCTGCACCCACTCGAAGTAGCTGACCGTAACGCCGCCCGCATTGCCGAGAATGTCCGGCACAGTGAACACGCCTTTGTCATCCAGGATCGCGTCGGCCTGCCAGGTGGTAGGACCGTTTGCACCTTCGCAAAGAATCTTCGCGTGAACGCTGGCGGCATTCTTTTCGGTGATCTGATTTTCGATGGCCGCCGGAATCAGGACGTCGCACGGCTGGAACAGCACATCTTTCGCGCTCATCCTGTGGCCGCCGCCAGGAAAATCCTGCAGCGGCTTTTTCTGGTTCGTCACCCAGTCGATCATTTTGGGAATGTCGAACCCATTTTCGTTGTACAACCCGCCGCCGATGTCCGCAAGCCCGATAATCTTGTATCCGGCCTGCTGCATGATGTCGGCCGCCATGGAGCCCACATTGCCGAAGCCCTGGATGACGGTGCGGCAGCCCTCTTTTTTCATCTTTAATTTTTCGATGGCCTGGTCCACGCAGATCATCACGCCGCGGCCGGTGGCTTCCTTTCGCCCGCGCGAACCACCCAGCTCGATGGGCTTGCCGGTGACCACCGCGGTTGTCGCCATGCCCACATGCATGGAGTAGGTGTCCATCACCCAAGCCATGGTCTGTTCGTTAGTACCGACGTCCGGCGCGGGCACGTCGCGCTCCGGGCCCAGCCAGCTGGTGAGTTCAGCCGTGTAACGCCGCGTCAGGCGTTCCAACTCACCGCGCGACATCTTGCGCGGATCGCAAATTACTCCACCTTTGGCTCCGCCAAAAGGAATGTCCACCACAGCACACTTCCAGGTCATCCATGCGGCCAGGGCGCGCACTTCATCCAGGCTGACATCGGGAGCGAAACGAATGCCGCCCTTGCCCGGCCCGCGTACCGTCGAGTGCAGCACGCGGTAACCGGTGAACACTTCCAGCGTCCCGTTGTCCATTCCCACCGGGATGTACAGGGTCACTTCTTTATCGGGGTACTTCAGGTATTTGTAGACGCCCTGTTCGAGGCCCAGTTTCTTTGCGGCTTCTTCAAAACGCGCTTCCGCATTTTGGTATACGTTCATCTCTTCGGGTGCGGTCGATACAGTCGCTTGCGACATTCTGGCCTCTCCGCGAGGAACCCGGGCGTCTGTCCGTGCAGCGCACTTCGCTGATGGACGCACACCCCGCCGCAAACTCAAATGCGGATTTTCCTCGAATTGCCCGGCAACGTTACCTCTCGGCAGGCTACCCACCCGCCAATCGCTCACCGGGACGGAGTGTCAGTATACGAAGCCGTGTTGCACTGCCGCAAGCCGAGTTGATTTACGCTCGTTCCAGAATTGCAGCATTCGTGACACTGCGCTGCATCAGCGGCTTTGGTACCCTGTCGCGACCATCACGCATCAAATTTTGCGCCTTCCCATTTGTTTCGGAGAACGAAAATGGCAAAAATGAAAGCAGTGCAAATCCCCAAAGCGGGCGGAGATTTTGAGCTGATCGAACGCGAGATTCCTTCGCCCGGACCTGGCCAGGTTCGCCTGAAAGTGCAAGCCTGCGGCATCTGTTTTAGCGACCACATGGTGAAGGACGGCCTGTGGCCTGGCTTGAAATATCCCCGCGTCCCCGGCCACGAAGTTGCCGGCGTGATTGACGAAGTCGGCTCGGGCGTCACCAGGTGGAAGAAAGGCGACCGCGTGGGTGTCGGTTGGCACGGCGGTCAGGACAACACTTGCCCTGCTTGTCGTGCGGGTGATTTTGCCAATTGCGAAAGCAATTTCATCACCGGCTTCACCTACGACGGCGGCTACCAGGAATATATGGTTGCGCCGGTTGAAGCGATTGCGCGCATTCCTGAAGGTCTCGACGCGGCGGACGCGGCGCCCCTGCTGTGCGCCGGCATCACTACGTTCAATGCGCTGCGCCATAGCGGCGCAGTGCCTGGCGATCTGGTCGCGGTGCAAGGCATCGGCGGACTCGGCCACCTCGGAATCCAGTTCGCCAATAAGTTTGGCTACCACGTCGTCGCGGTGGGACGCGGCCCGGAAAATGCCACGCTCGCGAAGAAACTCGGCGCTCACGAATACATCGACAGCAAGGCCACGAACGCCGCCGAAGAACTGAAAAAGCGCGGCGGCGCTGCAGTGATTCTAGCTACCGCCCCTAGTTCCAAGGCCATGTCAGAGATCTTTCACGGCCTCGGGCGCAGAGGCAAACTGCTGGTGGTCGGCGCGGATATGGCACCAATCGAAATTCCCTCCATCGCGCTGATTCCGGGGAGCAAAAGCGTTCAGGGATGGGCCTCCGGCACCCCCAGCGATTCCGAAGACACGCTGCGCTTCGCCGCCCTCACTGGCGTGCGACCGATGATCGAAAAATTTCCGCTGGAAAAGGCAGCCGACGCCTACGCGCGTATGACCGGTGGCCACGCACAATTCCGCGTCGTCCTCACGATGTAAGAAGATTCTTGATTTTCTGATTTACTGCAGCCGGAACTGCACCGTCACAGTCAGGTGCGTCGCTGTAGCGACGCCGTTCAGTGATGCCGCCTGGTACTTCCACTGCCGTACCGCGCTCATCGCGGCGTCATGGAGCAGGGCTGGTCCGGAAATCACGCGCATCGTGGACACCCGCCCGTTTACGTCAATCAGCGCATCAATCGTCACGTCGCCGCTCACGCGTTGGGTGCGTGCCATATGCGGATACACTGGCGGGACCGATGACAGCAGTTTCGCGACTTTCACGTCGCCGCCGACAGGCAGCGGAGCTGCAGGCCCTTTGCTTTTATTCGTCAGCAAACCAAGACTGCTCGAATCTGCAGCGGTCACTCCGTTCATTGCCAAACCCGGTTCGACCGTTGCATTTTCCGCAGCTGACGCGTTCCGCGTAACCTTCGGGGCCGCCAGCCGCACTGCGCCCAATGAAGGTTTCTTGGCCAGCTCTGCCTCGGCAGCTTCAGCAGGCGCATCCTGCGAATTGCCGGTCGGGGCGGAATTGCGCACCAACGTTGCGCTGGTTGTGGTTCCGTTAGGCCGAGCGCCGCTCGCTGTGTTGGGCAAGGGCTCAGAAACCGACCCAGACGGCGAACTAGTTCTACTCGATGCCGCATTCACCGTGCCCCCAGCCGCAGCTTCCGGCACTGTCGTCCTCTCGCTGGGAGCGGGAATACTCGACGGATTCCCTTCCGTCACCGTAGCGTTTCCGCCCGCCGAGACTTTCGGCGGCTGATTCACATACCAATACCAAACGGCTGCGGCCGCCAGCAAAAGCGCCGCGATCGCCAATCCGATCTTCAGTCCTTTGCCCAAACCTGAGGAGCTCTCCAGTTGCGAACCCACCGCCAAAGAGGTGCCAAAATTCGGTGTGCGGCCTTCACCGCTGAGCGCCGGAACGACTACCTGCTCCTGCTCGACCTCTTCCGTCGCCGCTGCGCTAACTGGAACCTTTTCCTCAACCAGCGGCTCCACGGTTACGGCATCAGGCGCTTTACTCTCCGCCGACTTGCTTGCCGCATTCATCGAATTCCGCGCCAGCGGCTCCAGCCACGCCGGAATCTTTACTTCTTCCGCCGGCAAGTCAGCGGACAAATCAAATGTCGCCGAACCCGGCGCGACACTTTGGCTCACTCCCAGCGCTACACTCAATGAGGGTTTGCTCTCGTGATCGCGCGAAACTTGCGGCGCACCGAAATTCGCGCTTACGGGCCTCTCCTCGACCAGCACCGCGGTTGACGCCGCTTCGCGCGTTTGGAGTTTTTCCGCCCGCGCTCTTTCCGGTACTTTCAGCTCCAAGCCGCTTGATCCGTGAGTCAGAAATTCCGAGAGCGTCGGAACTTTCGTTGTAGAGGGAGGCTGCGCGGGGGCAATCGGTGCGGCCTGAATTTCGTTTGCCCGCGCGACAGGCGCAGCTGAGGTGACGCTGGGCATCACTGCGACGGGAGGCAGCGTTGGTATCTGCAACGGCTTCGTCGCGGCAGGCGTAGTGCTTTTCAGATCCGCCAGTTTTTGCTCGAGTGAGGTAGCCGGCGCCCCAGCGCTTGGTACAACCGGAGCGGCTGCCCCCGCGCCGTTTCCCGGCGCGCGAATCCCCCAAAAATCCGTCGTCGCTTCCGTGAACTTCAGCTCAACGTATCCGCCGGATCCGCCATCCTGCTTGGCCTTCACCACCTGGCACACCACTTCCTGCTTCGATTTTTCATTGGTGACGAAAAGCAACTGCCCCGGGCCGACTGCGGCCGCAAGTCGAATCACCGCTCCGCTTGCAAACACCAGCACCGTCTGCGTCGTTTCCGAAAATGGCTCACGCTTCTCGCTGCCAACAACCGTGCGCGCACCGTTCACCGTCACCGGAATTTCCATCGCCACCGGCTGCGGTTTCGCGCCGCCCGGCGCTGCTCCGTTGGTCTGACCTGTCGTTTCGGAAGCCATCTCGTACCTGCTTGCTATGCGGATTGGGACACTCTTGGCGCTTACATCGCAGAAATTTCTCGCCGCCTGTCCTTATCTAGGTTGCTGGTACCCCAAGTAGCCCGACGATAGTACGCGCGTACTACGGCGGAAACACCTGTACCGACGTACAGGGTTGATCGCGACTCCGAACGAGCTGATCTTGAATCGCTTCGTTAAGTCGCCAGCGTGAGCGAATCGCGGATACCGCAGAACCTATTTGAAGGAAGTCCGGTCGTCGAGATCCTTGCGAGTCTCGCCTTTCTACCGCTCGCCGCTCGCTGTTTACTTCGCGCTACCAAACGGCAACTCAAACTGTGGATCAATCTCCACGCGGTAGCCAGTCACCAGCTTGTTTGTCTCGGCGGCCATGCCAATCACCGCCTGCAATTCCTTGAACATTTCCGGCGTCATTCCCTTTTTCACCGCGCCCGCCGTGTGCGACGCAATGCAGTAGTGACAGTTGTTTGCCACACTCACCGCCACGTAAATCAGTTCCTTTGTCAGAGGATCGAGTGCTCCCGGCCCCATAATCTGCTTGATGCTTTCCCAAGTCCGCTTCAGCGTAACGGGATCGTGCGCGATCGCCTTCCAGAAATTGTTGATCCAGTCGGTCTTCCGCGTCGCCATGATGTCATCGTACACGGCGCGCACTTCCGGATTTGCATCCTTGTACTCAATCAATCCAAGCGT
>DASSYL010000475.1:0-6219 GCA_035703315.1 Candidatus Acidiferrum sp.
ACTGCGCTGAGCATCGCGCAGGGAAGCCAAGGCACCAGCAGCATTACGATCACGCCTTCGAACGGCTTCGCCGGTGCCGTCAGTCTGTCGGCTTCTGGCCTGCCGAGCGGCGTAACTGCATCATTTAATCCCGTCAGCACGACCGGCACCAGCGCGTTGACCCTTACTGCTGGCACCAGCGCCGCCACAGGAACCTTCACGATCACCATCAACGGTGTAAGCGGCAATCTAAACAGGTCCACAACGATTTCGCTGACTGTGACTCCTGCGCCTAATTTCAGCTTGTCGGTATCACCGACGAGCCTGAGCATCGCACGCAGAAGCAGCGGCACCACTACCATCACCATTACACCGGCGAACGGGTTCAGCTCCGCCGTAACCTTGTCCGCTTCGGGCATGCGCAACGGAACGACCGCCTCCTTTAGCCCGAATCCAGCGACCGGCTCTAGCACGTTGACTCTATCCGCGAGCCGTAAGGCCACCACGGGAACTGTGACCATCACCATTACCGGTAAATCAGGAAACCTCACCTACCAGACCACCATCAGCCTGACGGTGCATCGCTGAGCGCGAACGATTCGCCACGTGGCAGGGCCTGGCCTCCACCAGCGCCCGGCTAGGGGCGCAATCGGCTGTCAATAGTATTTTTGAATGGGCGCAGACGGTAACAACAAATATGCCCTTTCCTGCGTCAAACTAGGGAGTAGTAGGCATCAAATATACAGCGCCTCCAAAGCCACCCGGCCGAAAGGCCAGTGTGTTTTCCAGCGCAGCCTGAACCTTGCGCTGGGCAACTCTGGGAAAATCACGGTGTTATACTGAGAAGGTTAGGGTGCGGTCTAATGGAATCAGGGGTTGGCGATAGAAACCTGAAACCCGAGCGAGTCGGCGGCGGAGAGAAAGACAGGAGTTTTAGAAATGGGTGAACCGGAAAAGGGCAAGAGCTGGAATGTGTTGGGTTGGGTGCGACGCGAGAAAGCCGTGGCCGGCCTGTTTGTTGCGCTCACTCTGGTAGTGGGGATTTTGATCGGTACGATCGTTTCGGGCCACACTTCCGCCATGAAAACCATGACGTTCGCAGGCAAGGGCGCCACGCCGCTTGCCGTGCCGGACGCCATCCCGTCGTCAAATTCTTTCGCATCGATCGTCAATCGCGTCGAGCCGGCTGTGGTGAACATTTCCACCACCCAGGTGCTCGAAAAGCGACAGAGCCTCAACAAGAAGCGCCGGACTCCGAATCCGAATGGAGACCAGGACGATCCGATGCAGGATTTCTTTGATCGCTTCTTTGACGGCCGCAACGGCGGCCAAGACGCGCCTCCCGCAGCCGAACGCAGCCTCGGTTCCGGCGTGATCGTGGATCGCAAGGGCTTCATCCTGACCAACAATCATGTGGTTGAGCAAGCTACCAAGATTCAAGTCCAGCTCTACGGCCAGACCGCCAAGTACAACGCGAAGGTAGTCGGTGTGGACGAAGAAACCGACCTTGCGGTTATCAAGATTGAAGCCAATAAGGAATTGCCCGTCGCAAAGTTGGGTAACTCTGACGGAGTGCAGGTCGGTGATTGGGTATTGGCGATTGGCAGCCCCTTTGGCCTGAACGCCACGGTAACCGCCGGCATCGTCAGCGCAAAAGATCGCGGCGGCGTGGGCCGTCAGTTCCAGAAATTCTTGCAAACCGACGCAGCCATTAACCCGGGCAACTCCGGCGGTCCGCTGGTGGACCTCGCAGGCGAAGTGATCGGCATCAACACCGCCATCATCACCGGGAGCCGCGGCTATGAAGGTGTAGGCTTTGCGCTGCCTTCGACGGTCGCCATCAATGTTTACAACCAGCTTATTCAACAAGGTCGCGTTACGCGCGGCTCGATTGGCGTCAGCTTCCAGGAAGAACTGGGCACCAATGCGATCACGCTGAAAGAACTGGGAGCGGCCAACGGCGTCGTCATCATGGGCGTCGAACCCGGCAGCCCGGCGGAAAAGGCCGGATTGAAGGGCGGCGACGTCATCACCACGGTTAACGGCCAAGCGGTGAAAACCGGCAACGACCTGGTCAATCCAATTGCCCAGGCACCCATCGGCAGCAAGGTGAAGATCGGTTACGTGCGCGACCGCCAGACCAAGGAAACATCAGCCGTAGTCGAAGATCGCACGCGCGTATTCCCGAACTCCGCATCGCGGCAAAGCGATTCGCAGAATGACAGCCAGCCGGCCGAATTTGGTCTCCGCGTCGAGAACCTCACTCCGGAGCGCGCTTCCCGTGTCGGCATGGAAGGCCAAAAGGGCGTGCTGGTCGTGGACGTCGATCCAGCCAGCTTCGGCGATGACCTGAACTTCACCCGCGGCGACGTGATCGCCGAAGTGAACCGCCAACCGGTAACTTCGGTGGCCGAATACAAGACGGTTCTCGGTAAGCTGAAGCCCGGAGACAACGTAGTCTTCAAAGTTCTCCGCCGGCAGGACAGCGACCGCATCCTGACTGTCTTTCTGCCAGGTGTGGTGCCGGCCGAAAACAACCAGAACTCTCAATGATGGACGAACAGGACCTGGACTAAAGAACAATAGACAATAGCCGATAAAAGGCGTAGAAGAGAAAGCCCGAGAAACACAATGCGAAACATTCGTCCGGCACTCCCAGCCCTGATCTTGCTGCTTAGCGCGGCGGGGCTGGGTGTGCCGGCAAGTTCCGCTCAGTCCAAGGGCACGGCTAAAAAGAAGCCGTCTGCTTCGAGCGCCAAAACGACGCCGGCAAAACCTTCCGTGAAGGCCTCGTCCAAGCCCGCAGCTGCAAAGGGTCCTTCGACAAACAAGAGTGTCCCGGGTTCATCCGCGAAGCCGACGGCTCATTCCGGCAATGCACGCAACGGAAAGAAAAGCAGCGCTCGTTCGCGGAGACAGCCGGGACAGAAAGCTCCCACCAGCGACCGCGTGAGCGAGATTCAGGCTGCACTGGCGAAAGACGGCTCGTTCGCGGGCATGCCCAATGGCAAATGGGATGACGATACGGTGCAAGCGATGCGCAAGTTCCAGGCCGCACACGGTTTGAACCCCACGGGCAAGTTGGACGCCTTGAGCTTGCAAAGGCTGGGGCTAGGGTCGCAGACGGCCGGCGTCGCAGCACCCGTTCCGCCGCCCGGCGCCGTATCCCGCCTCACTTCCTCTGTGGTAGCTCCTTCCTCTTCGGTCGAAACTGCTCGCAGGCAATAGCTCATTCGCCTCAATATCTCCGCTCGGTTTACCTCGAGCTGTGGCACTCGCCGGTAATTTCAACAGACGACCGATCCCAAGGGCAATGAATCCGGCCAGCCGGATAAAGGAACTCAGCCTTCAAACGTGACGTCTTTGGAGCGTTGCATGAGGGAGTGTCTCTGAAAGGCTTCGTCATCGCGGTACGGGAAGTCAGAGCGGTAATGGCTGCCGCGTGATTCTTCGCGTGCTAGGGCCGAGCGCGCGATCAGCGTAGCCATGGTGTGGAGATTGCATAGCTCGAAGTCGGCGCGCGTGACGGAGCCATTTTTGGCTGCGGCAACTGCCGTAGAAGCAGCGTGCCCTTGCGTAGCCTCAACCCTTGCAGGCGCGCGATGCTGCTCGGACGATCCCGCCATCGTCGCCGTGCATGGCAGCTCCATTTTCTGCAGGAAAGCGAGAGCCGCCGAAAGTTCCTTGCCATTGCGGAGAATTCCGACGTGGCGCCACATCAGGTCGCGAATCTGTGAAAGCTGCGCGGACGCCGCGGGTTTTTCTGGATGAGCCGGCAATGTGCCCGGAGCGGAGTTGCCGGGCTTGGGCGCGAGAGAACCCGGCAAAGGGCTGGACTTGTGTTTTGCAGCAGGCACATCCTCGCTCATGGCTTCGCCGGCCCGTGCACCAAACACGAGTCCTTCCAGAAGGGAATTGCTGGCCAGGCGATTCGCTCCGTGCACGCCGGTGTCGGCGGTTTCGCCGGCCGCGTATAAACCGGGAACCGAAGTGCGTCCGCAGAGATCGGTTTTGACTCCACCCATCATGTAGTGAGCCGCGGGACATACCGGCGCCATGTCGGTGGCCAGATCGAGGCCGTAGCTCATGCACGTTGAATAAATACGCGGGAAACGTTTCTGGAGAAATTCCGCGGACTTTGCCGTCATGTCCAGATAAACATGTTCCGCTTGCGTTCGGTGCATTTCACTGACAATGGCTCGTGCGACTACATCGCGTGCCGCGAGCTCTTGCGCTTCGGCATAGCGCTTCATGAAGCGTTCAAGATTCGCATTACGCAAGATGCCGCCTTCGCCGCGTAGTGCCTCGGAGAGAAG
Organism: Candidatus Acidiferrum sp.; assembly: GCA_035703315.1. Taxonomy (GTDB): domain Bacteria; phylum Acidobacteriota; class Terriglobia; order Acidiferrales; family UBA7541; genus Acidiferrum. Next base: position 4,296 of record DASSYL010000475.1, read on the forward strand.
GAAACGCGGCGCGCCTTTGATGGCGAGTGCCGTCGGATGGAACTGGACAAACTCCATGTCCGAGAGCATCGCACCGGCTTCGTAGGCGATGGCCATGCCGTCGCCAGTGGCCACGGCGGGATTGGTGGTTTCACGATAAAGCTGTCCGAGACCGCCGGTAGCAAGCAGCACTGCGCCCGCGCGAACTTCGTGCAAAGTGCCGTCGGTCTCATCGAGGAAACGAAGGCCGCAGACGCGGCCGTTTTCGACAATGAGTCCCGTTGTAAAAGCGTGCGCGCGCAGATGGAGATGCGGAAGGGCATGAGCCCGGGCGAGCAATGCACGGCTGATTTCTCGGCCGGTGGAGTCGCCGTGCGCGTGCAGAATGCGCGAACGGCTGTGCGCGGCCTCGCGCGTGAACGCAAGCTTGGTACCGGAGCGATCGAATTCCGTACCCCATTCAATGAGCTGGGTGATGTATTTGGGGCCTTCTTCAACCAGGAGAGCGACGGATTCGGCGCGGCAGAGGCCGTCGCCGGCGGCGATGGTGTCCTGCTCGTGCAGGCCGATTTCATCTTCGTCGCTGAGGGCGACGGCAATGCCGCCTTGCGCATACGCGGTTGCGGACTCGCTGAGATCCGATTTGGCTAGGACCAGAACCGTTCCGGCGGAACTGAGTTCAATCGCGGCGCGAAGGCCGGCGACGCCGGAACCGACTACGGCGTAGTCCGCCTGGTAGGTTTTGGGGACGGAGTTCATCGCGGTATACAGTAGCAAGTTATGGTAGCACGAGGAATCGCGCAGGTTCCTGCGCACTGCGAATAGCAAGGAGAAAGGGGCGAACAAGGCTTCTAGCCAGAACGAACGGGACAGAACGGTATGCTAAAGTTGAAAAGAACGGATGCCAAGAATAAAGCGCATTTTGGTGAAGTCCGCGGCGGGGAATTACGCCGTGGTGTGCGGAGCAGGCTCGCTTGCGCGTCTAGATTCCGAGTTGCGGAAACTCGGCAAGTTTTCGAGCGTGCAGGTGGTAACTTCAGCGAAAGTGTGGAGAGCGGCAGGCAAGAAAGTGTTGCGTGGATTGCGTGGACTGAAGCCCAGCGTGCACAAGTTTAACGATGCGGAAGCCAGAAAGAACTTGGACAGCGTTGAATCGATCGCGCGAAGCCTGGTACAGGCGGGGGCAGATCGCCGCGCGGCCGTGATTGCAGTGGGCGGCGGAGTCGTCGGCGATGTAGCGGGATTTGCGGCGGCGAGTTATCTGCGAGGTGTGGGACTGGTGCAGGTGGCGACGACGCTGGTGGCGCAGACCGACAGTGCGATCGGAGGGAAAACCGGCGTGAACCTGCCGGAAGGAAAGAATCTTGTGGGGGCGTTTTACTCGCCCAAATTGGTTGTTGCGGACTCGCAGGTTTTGAAGAGTTTGCCAGAGCGGGAATTTCGCGGCGGGCTGGCTGAAGTCATCAAATACGGCGTAATTGCGGACACGAAGTTGTTCGCTTTCTTGGAGAATAATTTTGAGAAGGTGTTGGCGCGGGATGCGCGTTCATTGGAGTACTTGATTGTGCGATCGGCGCAGATCAAGGCGCATGTCGTGAGTAAAGATGAACGCGAATCAGGTCTGCGCGAGATTTTGAACTTTGGGCACACGTTCGGCCACGCGCTGGAGAGTGCCACCGGCTATCGGAAGTATCAGCACGGGGAAGCGGTGGCGTGGGGGATGATCGCAGCGGTGCTGTACGGTCATGAGATCGGCGTGACGCCGGCGGCTGATGCTGCGCGGATTGTTGCGCTAGTGCGGCGTATGGGAAGGCTACCTCGGTGGCCGCGGGTAGCGCCGAAGAAGTTGATGGAGTTGATGGGTTCGGACAAGAAAACGCGCGCGGGCAAGCTACGATTCGTGTTGACGCCGAGGATTGGGAAGGCCGCTACCTACGAAGCGCGC
>DASSYL010000523.1:0-7681 GCA_035703315.1 Candidatus Acidiferrum sp.
CGCGCAAACCAGCAAGAAACCACTGGTCACAATCTTCCTGATCCTTACGTTGATTCTGGGCGGCGTGTTCCTTGGTGTGAAGGTCGTCGAATACAAACAGAAATTTGATCACCACCTGATTCCCGGCCACAACTTCGATATTACGTACTGCTCCCGGAACCCGGTTCCGTGCAAACTTTCCGATGCGGACTTGATCAAGGAAAAAAAGGAAATCAAGGAAGCGATCGAAGTGGAAAACCCCGTAGATCCGGAAGGAGCGGGTGTTACCGCCCTCAACGCTCACGCCCAGCTTTATTTTTCGTTGTACTTCGGTATGACCGGACTGCACGCGCTGCATATGGTCATCGGCGCGGGTCTACTGCTGTGGTTGATTCTGGAGGCGCGCAAAGGGCGTTTCGACGCCAATTACAACACGCCGGTGGAGAACATCGGCTTGTACTGGCACTTTGTCGATATCGTCTGGATTTTCCTATTTCCATTACTTTATTTGATCAATCGCCATTTGGCGTGAGTGGAGCGCTGCCCGTGTCGGAACACATTGTTTCTCCCAAGATTTATTTTGCGGTTTTTGCAGCGTTGATGGCGGGCACTGCCATCACTGTTTGGGCTGCCTACGTCGATCTAGGCCGCTTGAATATCGTCGTCGCGCTAGCTATCGCCACGATCAAAATGACGCTGGTCATTCTTTTCTTCATGCATGGCAAGTACGGCACGCGGCGCACCAAGCTCATCATCGCGTCGGGATTTTTCTGGCTGGCGATTATGCTTGTGCTTACGCTGGCTGATTACACCACGCGCCATCCGGAACCGAGCCGTAGCCGGCTCGCGCCGGTTCCCGCTTTGCAGTCCCCTGCGGGCAGGGCTCTGTCGGCTTAAATCTTTAGATATTTCAGGTTCAATTCTCACTAGCCTAAGACACACCTCTGCCGTGTTCGGTAGTTCGGGGTGTGGAAGGGTTGGTGTACTCGGAGGCGTCCGGGACACCATCGGCAGAAGTGCAAAAGTGAAGAAGGGGAGAAGTCAGCCGGCCCAGCCCTCAATCCCCTAAAGGGATCCTCGGCTAACTCCTCCCACGTCCTCGGAAGGATGCAACCCGTTCGCCATTCCTAAGTCCTTTTGTTGCAACACGTTCCTTCCTGAAACCCTTGTAAAAATGCGGTACTCCTGGGCGAATTTACGTGTCGGGAATTTCCTGTATCCGGCCGATTTCATAAATTGACAGGTGCTGCGTGCTGGGTTTATTGACCCTGTACGCGCTCCGCTGTTATGGTTAGAAGTTATTTTGGCCTCAGCGTCGGCTCTAGTGCGGCTCTGAGCGCTGGAGCTCGCCTAGGGCGGGCAGGCCTGCCTTAGGCAGGCAGGCTCCTGCGGAGGGAGCCTTCGTGATATGGGCCTGACCAAACTCGTTGTCCGCGGCGCTCGCCAGCACAATCTGAAAAACATCAGTCTGGAAATTCCGCGCAACACCCTCACGGTGATCACCGGTCTGTCCGGTTCCGGTAAGTCGTCCCTGGCGTTCGATACGATCTACGCCGAGGGTCAGCGCCGCTACGTTGAATCCCTTTCCGCTTATGCCCGTCAGTTTCTCGACCAGATGGAGCGCCCCGAAGTGGATGTCATCGAAGGCCTTTCGCCTTCCATCGCGATCGAACAAAAGACCACTACGCGCTCGCCGCGCTCCACCGTCGGCACGATCACCGAAATTTACGATTATCTGCGCGTGGTGTACGCGTCGGTCGGCGTCCCGCATTGTCCGAATTGCGGCAATCCCATCAAACGCCAATCCAGCGAAGCGATTGTGCAGGCTATTCTCGGCGGCGAACTCTGTAAGCCCGACGATCGCATCATGATCCTCGCGCCCATCGTGCGGGGCCGCAAAGGCGCCTACCGCAAAGAGCTGGAGAAGCTCGCGCAGGATGGCTACGTTCGCGCGCGCATCAATGGGGAACTCTGCCCGCTGGATGATCCCCCGCAACTCGACAAGCGCAAAAATCACACCATCGAAGTTGTCGTGGATCGCTTGCTGGTCAAGCAAGGAATTGCTTCGCGCCTAGAACAGTCCATCGCTACTTCGCTGAAGCTTGCTTCCGGATTGGTGACAGTCGCAGTTGTCGGCGGACAGGAGTTTACCTTCTCCGAAAAACTGGCTTGCCCCGATTGCGGCATCAGCGTTCCCCAACTTGAGCCGCGCTCGTTCAGTTTCAATTCACCCTACGGTGCGTGCCCGGCTTGCAACGGACTCGGGTCGAAATATGACTTCGATCCGGCAAAAGTTGTGACGGATTGGACTCGTCCTCTTTTTGACGGTGGGCTCGGCCCTGGTTCCGGTTCCGCCATTCTGAAACGCACGCTCGAACTGGCCGCTTACGCGCATGGCTTCGGTCTCGATACGCCGTTCGAAAAGCTCCCGGTTAAAACACAGAATCTGATTCTTTATGGCTACCCGCCCATAGGGGCGCCCGGCTACAAATCGAATGGCGATGCTCCCAAGACGAAAGCCAAAGCCGATAAAGGCTTCCGCTTTCAAGGTGTTTTGAAATTTCTCGAGCGCAATTTTGAAGAGTCCGGCTCCGATTCTTATCGCGAGTGGATGACCCAGTACATGTCCGCCACGCTTTGCAACGTTTGCCATGGCAAACGGCTGCGACCCGAATCGCTCGCCGTGAAGCTCGCCGGCTGGTCCATCGCCGACTTCACTGCGCTCTCGCTGTCCGCCGCGCGCCCCGCCGTGGATAAAATCGTCTCCGAGCTCTCACCGCGGCAAAAAGAAATCGCCGCACGCCCGCTCGAAGAAGTCGCCGAACGCATCGATTTTCTCCTCGCCGTCGGTCTCGGATATCTCAGCCTCGATCGCTCCGCCGCCACGCTTTCCGGCGGCGAAGCCCAGCGCATCCGCCTCGCCACGCAAATCGGTTCGCGCCTCCGCGGCGTGCTCTACGTTCTCGACGAGCCTTCCATTGGTCTCCATGCGCGCGACAACGAACGCCTGCTCGGCTCGCTCGAACAGCTCCGCAATCTGGGCAACACGGTTCTGGTCGTCGAACACGACGAAGACACCATTCGCCGCGCCGACTTTGTCGTGGACCTCGGCCCCGGCGCGGGCAATGCAGGCGGCTACCTCGTCGCCCAAGGCAAACCTGAACAAATTGCCGCCACTGCCGAATCCCTCACTGGACAATATCTTTCCGGGGCCGCAAAAATCGAGGTACCGTCCGCGCGGCGCAGCCCCAACGGCAAATCCATCCAGATCATCGGCGCCTCCGCCAACAATCTGAAAGACGTGGACATCGCCATTCCGCTCGGTCTGCTCACGGTTGTCACCGGCGTTTCCGGCTCGGGCAAATCCACCCTGGTCAACGACATTCTGTATCGCGCTCTCGCGCAAAAACTGTATCGCTCACAGGAAGCTCCGGGTTCCTACAAACAGCTTCTCGGCGCAGAACACATCGACAAAATCATCGAAATTGATCAAGCGCCCATCGGCCGCACTCCGCGTTCGAATCCAGCTACGTATTCCGGCGTCTTCGCTCCCATCCGCGAACTCTTCGCCATGCTGCCTGAATCGCGCGAGCGCGGCTACAAGCCCGGTCGTTTCAGTTTCAATGTAAAAGGCGGCCGCTGCGAAGCCTGCCAGGGAGACGGCCTGCGCCGCATTGAAATGAATTTTCTCCCCGACGTTTATGTCACGTGCGAAGTCTGCCGCGGCCGCCGCTACAACTCCGAAACGCTTGCCGTCCGCTTCAAGGGCCATTCCATCAGCGACGTCCTCAACCTGCAGGCTACCGACGCCCTAAAACTTCTCGAAAACATTCCGCAAATTCAGCAGAAGCTCGCCACCATCGTTGAAGTCGGCCTCGGCTATGTGCAGCTGGGGCAATCTGCCACCACGCTTTCCGGTGGCGAAGCGCAGCGCATCAAGCTCGCCCGCGAACTCTCCAAGCGCCAGACCGGTCGCACGCTCTACATCCTCGACGAGCCCACCACCGGGCTTCATTTCGATGACGTCCGCAAACTCCTCGACGTTCTCCAACGCCTTGTCTCCCTCGGCAATTCGGTCCTTATCATCGAGCACCACCTCGACGTCATCAAGCAATCCGATTGGATCATCGACCTCGGACCCGAAGGCGGCGAAGGCGGTGGCCGCATCGTCGCGCAAGGCCCGCCCGAACTCGTCGCCCGCAACAAAAAGTCCTACACCGGCCAAGCCCTTTCGCGCGTCCTGCAAATTGCCAACGGCAATTCCAACGGCTTGCACAAATGAACTTGCGGCCCAGCCGGCATCCTCGTCGGGTCACTGCTCTGGTAGGGCCGACTTCTGAGGCAGGCGACTCTGCGCAGCCTTTCTTGCCTAAACGCTGCTACCCCGTTTACAGTGAACTGTCCGCAACACAATGACCAAGTCCGCCTATACCGCCAAACCCATCACCTTAGGCGACGTTGCTACTTATCCGCTCGCTTCGCGCAAAGGCAAAGTTTCGATCGCCGATTTCGCTGAGCCTGCCACAAAGCCAAACACGTCCCTGGCGAACTTTCTCGATTCGCTTCCGAACATCCTGGCCGCGCAAGACCTCCGCCAACTCCTCTCCGCCGTCCGGCAAGCTAAACGTGCGCGCAAAGCCATTGTGTGGGGCATCGGCGGCCACGTCATCAAAACCGGCCTCGGCCCCATTCTTGCTGACCTCATGCGCCGCGGCTTTGTCTCTGGCATCGCCATGAACGGCGCCGCCCTCATCCACGATTTTGAAATCGCCGTCAGCGGCAGCACCTCCGAAGACGTGGATGCCGGCCTAGGCGAAGGTAAATTCGGTATGGCCACCGAAACCGGCTTCTACCTCAATCAAATTGCTTCTACCGCCAACTTCTCAGGCGTCGGCTATGGCGAGGCCGCCGGCAAATTCCTCGCAGCGCAAACCCGCCGACTCGCGCCGCAAAATGCCAACTCCAGCATTCTCTACACCGCCTATCAGCTCAAAATCCCGGTCACCGTCCACATCGCCATCGGTACCGACATTCCTCACATGCACCCGGCGGCCGACGGCGCATCTCTCGGTGCCGCCAGCCACCACGACTTCCGCCTCTTTTGCTCGCTTGTCAAAGCCATGCAGCCCGGCGGGGTTTATCTCAACTGGGGCTCCGCCGTCCTTCTCCCCGAAGTTTTTCTCAAAGCCGTTTCCGTCGTCCGCAACCTCGGCGTTCCCCTTCGCCCCATCACTACTGCAAACTTCGACTTTATCCAACACTATCGCCCGTTGCAGAATGTAGTGAAGCGTCCCACCGCCTCCGCCAAGGGACGGGCCTCGGATTCAAAGGGGTACGCCATCACAGGTCACCACGAACTTTTGCTGCCTCTTGTAGCGGCCGCACTCATTTCCAATTGGCCGCGCAGTGCCTCGCCTAAGCGGCCCGCGACCCAGTCCGCCAAAAAGGCGGCGCCCAGGCCCAAATGAATCCTTTCGACGAGAAGCCGTCCGAACCGCCACACGACCAGCAACCCGGTTCGAATCAGCCGGCCGATTCTCCACGCGAAGAATCACTTGACGATCTCTCTGCCCGAATCGTAGTCCATCCTCCCGAGCCACCGTTCTCGAACGAACCAATCGGAATCACCACCGATGCGCCGGCTACGCTCCCCCCGCCACCGCCGGCGAATGCTTTTCTCCCTGACGACCTTCGCATCCCCTGGTCCTGGCTGCACCTGCTTTTCTTCGGTCTCTTCGCTTTCGGCAGCATCCTGGTCATCCAGGTCGCTCTGGTCATCTATTTCAACGCCAGTCGCCATCTCAGCCCCAAGGAAATCGAGCAGCTCTTCCAGAATCGTCCCGACGTTGCCGTTGGTTCCAACGTGCTCTGGTTTTTTCTCATCTTTCTTTTTCTCTACCTGACCATCGCCGTCTTGCAAAGCCGTCCTTTTTGGCCCACGCTCGGCTGGAAAAAACTCGGCCTCAACCCCGATTGGGCCACCAGCCCGTGGGCTTACCTTGCCGGCGGCGCCGGCTTGGCCGTCTGCGTCGCCATCGTCAGCACCAAAATCAAGACGCCAGAACATCTTCCCATTCAGGATCTCTTCAAGAATCGCACCGGCGCATTCCTTCTCATGGGCATGGCCGTCCTGATCGCACCACTCGTCGAAGAAACCGTGTTCCGCGGCTACCTGTATCCGCTTTTCGCTTCCAGTTGCGCTCGACTCGCGCGCCGCTTCGGCGCCGATCCCGCTTCCGCCGTCCAGACCGGCACGCGTGTCGGCATCATCGCCACCGGCCTGCTCTTCGGCTTCCTCCACGGAGCCCAACTCGGCTGGACCTGGGCACTCGTCGCCGTCCTCTCCACCGTCGGCATCGTCTTCACCTTCGTCCGCGCCCGCTCCCGCTCCGTCTTCGCCAGCTATCTGCTCCATCTTGGCTACAACTCCTTCATCGCCTTCTCCGCCATCTTCTCGACCCGCTTTTTCACCCAAATGCCCCCGCATCCCTGACCTTGGAGTCTTAGACAGGGTAGCGACAACGTAGTTGCGCGCCGGCTCGGACAAAAAAGTATGTGATTCGTGAGGGTGGTTTGGCGTTTCTAGTCTGCTGCCGCGAGGTCTTCGTTCGCTGTGGCCACCGCAGGGGCGTTCGCAATCGGCAGTGTCACCAAGACCGTTGTCCCTTTGCCGCAGCCCGCAGAATTCACCTCCAAACGACCACCCAGCTGATGAATTCTTTCTCGCATACCTCTGATTCCCACGCCGGGCGCGCCAGTGGAAGCCAACTCCGATAGCTTTTCTGGCGGCATGCCCTTGCCTTTGTCCCGCACTTCCAGGTGTACTTCACCCGCTGAACGACTGAGGCAGATCCTGGCGAGCGGGCTGCCCGAATGCCGATGGACGTTCGTGAGACACTCTTGCACCACGCGAAAAATAGCTGTCTCTGAATCCTTTGCGAGCCTGCCGAAATCGCCCGGCACTTCCAACTCTATCCTGAGCTCGCCGCGAGCCGTAAGGCCATCAACATACCATCGCAGCGCGGCCGCCAGCCCAGTTTCGTCCAGCAGGGGCGGATGCAGCAGATAGGAAATCGTACGGATACCGGCAGTCATATCCTTGACCAAAGCTTCGCTGTCCTCGACAGCAGCGGCGGTTTTCCTAAGACGCTGGATGTCGGCGCTCACACTCGACAGATTCATCGAGAGAGCCGCCAAAGTCTGGCCGACGCTGTCATGCAACTCGCGAGCGATGCGGCGTCGCTCCTCATCCTGAAAATGAAGCAGGCGTGCGGTAAGGTCTCGTAGATTTTCGTTTGCTTGGTCGAGTTCCGCGGTGCGTTGTTCTACTCGCGTCTCCAGCTCTTCTTGAACCCCTTTGAGCGCCACGTTGTTTCGGCGATTCACCTCACCCGTGGCTACCAGGACCGCCGACCCGAGTAGGAAAGCCAGGATGCCGGCCAATTGCGGCGTATCTGGGATGCTGAGCGAGTGCGCCGGCTCGATGAACCAGAACCTTGCTCCCATAAGGGCCACCGCGACACTTAAGATCGACGCGCCGATGCGGCAGAACCAGGCGGCGATAGCGACAGCAGGAAATAGCGTGACGAAGGGTGCGTAATCGCCAAGGAGTGAACTGAATGCGCCCCTAACGCCTAACGCAATTAGGACGGATGCGAGCGCTGTTGTGTAGCGCGCTAGAGGGGTCCCGAAAATTCGGGCT
>DASSYL010000539.1:0-2236 GCA_035703315.1 Candidatus Acidiferrum sp.
CTCACTCTCTTTCTTGTCGTGCTGACGTATCTTCTCGCCGCCGAGAGCTTCACCCACTTCCTCTATCCGCGTCCGGGCGAGGTCGCTCATTATTTTCAGGCCGGCGCTTTGCCGATCCGCATCTTCGATCTTTTGGTGGCGGCGTTTGCCCTGGCGATTATCCTCGGCTGGATTCTGATTTATGCGCGAAGCCACGGAAAGACGGTGCGCACTGCGGAGTGGGTGAACGCTCTGCAGGTGCGCGTTTATCTGTTCCTGTTAAACCGGCTCTATCTGGACGCTCTGTCCTTCCGACTCGGACGCTTGTTCACAAACGCGCTCTCGCGAATCAATCGCAACAAATTCTTTCCCTACGTTACCGGTTTACTCGCCGTCCTCGCGGCGTCAACTGTCGCTGGGCTGCCTGGAATATCTCCGATACAAACAGCGCTTTGCCTTGTTATAGGTTTGCTGCTGCCGCTCTTTCCGCTCCACGGTCTATACATCGCCGCGTTGACGCGCCTGGCGCCCCGTCAAGCCGCCGTCCTCGCCGCGCTGCTGCCGTCGGCGGGATTGTATCTTCTCGCGCGCTTTCGGACGGAGATTCCGGCTGACCTCATTAGCGCCGCCGGAGTGCTGGCTTTGTTCGGCGCACTCTATGGATCGCTCAAAGCGCTGGCGCAATCTTCCGTGCCGCAACTGTTGGCCTACGCCGGCCTGGCCTTTTACTCGATTCTTTGGTTCTCTCTTGCCGCCGGTCAAACTCCAGCCGGTGAAAGTCTCATCGTTTATCCGGCGGCGGTCGCGCTGCTCACCGCAGGCCTGCTCCTCACCTGGGACTGCATCCGGACACGCTATGGAAATCTGACTCTCGATCGCACGCATGGATTGGCTCGCCCGATGCCGCGCTTTGCCACGATCATCGCGTTGTTGATCATGACGGCGGCGGGTCTGCCGCCCTTCGGACTATTTGCCGGACAAATCAGTTTGCTGCTTCAACCCGCCGGGATCACCTGGGGACTTGCCGCTATTCTCTTCACCTGGTTTTTTGCCTCCTGGTACTTGTTTCGGATGATGCAGCGGCTGCTTTTCGGGCCGCCCCGCAATGATGTCCATACCGGCGATCTACACGGAAGCGAATTCGCCATGTTCGCGCTGCTGGTGCTGATCCTGGCCGGCCTCGGTGCCGTTCCCTGGCTCGCCTGGAACCAAGCTGAGGCGCAGCGAATCGTCCTGGAGGTTCTGTGGCGCAACTAGGGGTGACCGCATACAGCGAAATCCAGCGCGCGGAACTCCGAGCGTTGGTTCGTCTGGCGAGCGAGGTTGTCGCCTACTATTGGCCCATGCGGAACTTTGTCCATCACAATCCCTTGCACGGTCTCGAAGATCTCCCTTTTGAAAAGGCCGTGCGGCACGGTCAGCAGTTGCTCGCCGGGAAGGGTTATTTGTCTAATGAGACGTTTCGCGAGTACTTTCGCTCCGGACGGATTCTTCCACGCAATATCGACGCAGAGCTGCGCGGGCGAACGCAGGGCGAACGTATTCAAATCGGTGACCGCGAAGTCCATCACCTCGATGTACTCCACGCGCACTTGACCCATGGGCTGTTTGCCCCGTCTCCCGAAGTCCTCGATGTCCAGATCGAGGGCGATGCTGATCGTCAGGCCATCAGAGCTCTGGCCGATTATCTTTCTTACATATTGACGCCTGAAAATGGCGATGACTCGCACGATTTTCTCGATCTGAGTCGTACCGCGTTGCTGGCCACTTGGTGCGATCGGCTCCTCGGCACACAGATCGCCGATCAGATCAATCTGGAAATGATCAAGTGGTGCGCGGCTTTTTTGGACGAAGGCCACGCGACTTGGTCGATGCCTTTACGCGAAGAGGGCTTTTACGGCGCCTGGAAATTACTCATGCAGTGGGAATGGTCGCCTGACGTCGGGAATCACCGCGAGAAGCTCGCGCGCTTGCCGGTTGAGCCGGAGGATGCGGTGATGGCTTGTCTAGCCGGGCTCGGCGTTCCGCCGAATGCTTGGCAGGATTACCTTTCGCGCCATTTGACCGCGCTGCCCGGCTGGGCCGGGTTTATCAAGTGGCGCGCCGATCAAAGCGAATATGAATGGCAGAGCGCCTACCCCATCGACCTCGTGCAGTACGCTGCCGTGCGCCTCTGGTACGAGCGCGAACTGGTTCAGAGCGCTTGCCAGGAAATGCTCGGTATTGACGCCAGCTTCGATGCGCTCTCGGCCGCAGC
>DASSYL010000545.1:0-2493 GCA_035703315.1 Candidatus Acidiferrum sp.
AAGGTCCATTTGCCTGGAACACATACAAATTGCCGTTGCTGGGAGGGCAAGAACCGAAGCTGTTTATGGCTAACGCGACGGGATTGAGCTGGATCGGCAGCGATCGTGTCCTTTTCTCCCAGATTAGAACTGGCATACACATGAAGTTGTCCACCTCCAATGCCAGCCGGACCGACGAGCGGGACATTTATGTTCCAGCCGACCATATGCAAGGGATGGTGCACCGGTCTGCGCTGTCGCCGGATGGCAAGTGGGTGCTGCTGGCAGAAATGGACAGCGCGTGGTGGCGACGATGCCGAGTTGTTCCGTTCGACGGCTCAACGTCGGGATGGCAAGTTGGGCCGGAGGGCTCATGCACTTGGGCCCAGTGGTCTCCCGATGGCAAATGGATGTACTTCACAGTGGATACCTGGACGGCGGGTTTTCACGTCTGGCGGCAGCGCTTCCCGGACGGTGCGCCTCAACAGCTGACGCCATCTGGCGCGAGCGAAGAGGAGGGGCTCGCGATGATGCCTGATGGAAAATCGTTCATCACGACCGCAGGCACGCAGGAATCTGCAATCTGGCTGCATGACGAGAAGACGGGCGAAAAGCAGATCACCTCTGAGGGATACTCGTTTTTTCCGACTCTCTCTCGCGACGGCAAGAAGGTCTATTGCTTGCGGCGGGTTGCAGGTTCGCACTCGTATTTCAGCGGCGAGCTGTGGGTTACCGATGTCGCGACAGGAGCTGCGGAACGCCTCTTTCCTGGTTTAGTGCTCACTCATTTCTCAATATCGCAGGACGAGAAAAAAGTGGTGTTTGCCACGGAGCAGGGACAGGCGCGGTCGGGGATCTGGGTCGGCTGGCTTGACCGCACGCAGGCGCCGCGACAGCTCACGTTCGGAGGGGAATATCGCGGCTTTTTCGGCCAGCCCGGCCAGATCGTGTATATGGGTTCGCAAGCTTCACCGAAGATCATGAGTATCAAGGAAGACGGCAGCGGCCAGGTAGCCCTTTCAGACCTTGACATCATGCAGTTGCAAAGCGTTTCGCCTGACGGGCGCTGGGCTTTCGTAAGCGTGGCGCAGCCGGCTAGTCACGGTGACAGGAACGTCATGTCTTTAGCCGTGCCGCTTGAAGGCGGTGTACCGATCACCGTGTGCGACAACTGTAGCTTCGGCTTTGGCATTACACGCTCGTCAGCTCCGTTGCTCTCGTGGAGTCTCGACGGGAAATGGCTTTACGTGTCGCTGCGGCAGTTTGCATACGATTCATCAAAGACAGCGGTGATCCCCATCAAATTCGGGGCCGCTCCTCCCAGCTTTGCGAAAGGCTTCATCAGCGAAGCGGATTTCGGGCGCATTCCCGGCGCACACTTGATGAATCAGAACGACGTATCTTCGGGCGTTTCACCGAACTACTTCGTCAGTACGCGCCGTTCGGCGAAAGCCAACCTCTTTCGCATCTATCTCGAGCAATAAAGCTCTGGCGGTGTACGTGCCTCCAGCGTGTTTGATATTGGCCGTTCCGAATACCTCTGCGGTGGTTCGGAGCGGATGGTCGGCCACCCGGAAGTAACCGCCGCAAGACGCAGGAGCCCCTCGAATCGAGCACCATTTTCGAATGTGTGATGATCGTCGCACAGCTGACTGTTTCTCTTCCGCTTCACCCTGCGCAGATGTCTCGGCTGGTACCACACCGATCTTCCTAGTTCCGTAGGCCAGCCTTTTGCTGCCGCTCATTTTTTCGGGGCACTGCTTCAGGCTAATTCCTGCGTCCTGCAGCTTCGCGGTTTCTGCTCCGGTTCCGCCCTTACCCCATTGGGTTCCCTCCCATAAAGCAGCCGCTCGCTTTGGAAGCAGAAGCCCTCGCTTTTGTGTGCCCCAGAAAATGGGGCAGAAAAAGGAGACATTTTCATGTCCTACTTATATGTTAAGTGGAATAGCTTTGGGCGTGGTTTGCTCGCCAGCCGTTTAGCCACTAAAGCACGTCGTGCGTCTTCCTGGCCACTCCCGGAACGGAGGCCTGCGACGCCGCAGGCGGCGCGTTTAGGCCGCAGTGGAGGGAGTGGCCAGCGCCGGAGTCTTAGACGTGTCTCGTGCCGACGGTATTCTGGCGAACACCACCGCCCCTAGCGTTTGCATTACTTCGGACTTGCCCATCATCCCTCCCGAATCAGGTGCCACGCTGTCAGGTGCCTTGGAATCGCACACCGACCAGCCGAAGGATTTTATTCGTCGCGCAGGGCGGCCATGGGATCGAGCCGTGCCGCGCGGCGCGCCGGTAAATAACTGGAGAGAATAGCCACGGCAGCGAGAGCGGTGGCGGAAAGCGCAATGGTCAGCGGATCGTAGGGCTTGACGTTGAACAGCATGGCGGTGGCTGTTTTGCCTACGGCCAAAGCTAGTGTCACGCCGATGAACAAACCGATGGCTAGCATCGCGCCGGCTTCGCCAAGCACCATGCCCAAAATACTCCGCCGCTGCGCGCCGAGCGCAATGCGCAAGCCGA
>DASSYL010000196.1:0-9217 GCA_035703315.1 Candidatus Acidiferrum sp.
AGCTCGACGTCTGCAGCGACGAATCCGTAAGGGACGCCGTTGATCGCATACTCGCTCAACATGGCGCGATCGACGTGCTCATCAACAATGCCGGTGTGGGCTACATGGCTGCTGTCGAGGAAATCGCGATGGCCGACTTCAGGCAGCAATTCGAAACCAATCTCTTCGGTGTGCTGCGTGTGACCCAGGCAGTCCTTCCGGGAATGCGCGTGCGGCGTAGGGGCCGCATTGTGATGATCAGCAGTGTGGCGGGGCTAGTGACGCCGCCAACGTACGGTGCCTACAGCAGCAGTAAACACGCTCTCGAAGGCTTGAGCAATGCGCTTCGGCTCGAACTCCACCCGTTTGGCATTCGTGTAGTGCTGATCGAGCCGGGCTATATCGTCACGAATTTTCAGCAAACCGCAAAAGACCTTGCGCAGCCCTACGTGGAAAAAGCCAAGGACAGTCCTTACCAGAAAATTTACGAGGGCGCGTGGAAAGGCGCGAACAAGGGTCGTAGCGGATCGAAAACCACGCCGGTAGACTGTGCGCGCGTGATGCTCAAAGCCATCGAGTCACCCAATCCGCTGGTGCGTTGCGGCGTCACACCGCTCGCAACTTTGGTGAAATGGGGGAAGCGGCTGGCCAGCGACCAGATGCTCGACCGGTTTCTCCGCCGTTACTACGGCGTTGATTCGCCGAGTTGAGCGCTCCTTGCCCGGTCATTTTTGGCCCGATGCTGTTTGACGCGACGAGCTTGCCACCGATACTCTTCTTGTTTGTGTTGCGTTCGAGGACCGAACAATTCCGTGGATCCACAAACAGCCGAAACCAGCCGAACCAGCGACCTCGCGCAGCACCTGCCCAAGATATGGATCGGCTATCTGCTTTGCATCGCAACGTTCATCGATGAAGCGATCGTGGTCGCCGGTCACCCAGAGATCGCCTCGGGAAAGTTGTTCATCCCCCCTTTACATCTGTTTCTGCTGGCGTTCGTCAGCTTCGTCTATTGGCTCGTGTGCATTCACAGGCTGCATGTAGTTCTGTCGCTCGTTCCAGGATGGCGTCATCCCATTTCGCCCACGCGTGCGGTCTGGTTCCATTTCATCCCCATTTACAATCTCTATTGGCTTTACAAGTGGCCGCGAGAATGCGCCAACTTTGTAAACTGGCGCTTACAGGGTTCAGTTTTACAACCGCGCAACGCAGGTCTCTTTGTCTTGGGCTCTTATATTCTCTCCGTCGTGATTGGCAGCCTGATTTTAGTGTTTTTCTCGCTCTCATTCGTGGCTACATGGATTCGGCGCGCCCTGACTGTGCCGTTTGGCCTTCCGCCGGCCGACGGGGACTCCGGAAATTCGCCGACCCCGGTCTAAAAAGGGAAAATGATGATTTTCGCAAATCGCCGCGTCCTATTCCTGTCGCTGGTCTTATCGATTCCGGTGTGCGGCCTCGCGCAAGACAAGGGAAAAAATCAGCAACTCGCTCGCGACATCCTGCGGCAGCTCATCGAAATCAATACCACCGACTCAGCCGGCAGTGTAACCGAAGCCGCCGAGGCGATGGCCAAGCGCCTCCGCGAAGCCGGCTTTGCTGACGACGACATCCATCTCGCCGGTCCGCGTGACAGCAAGAAAAATCTGGTCCTTCGTTATCGCGGCACAGGAAAACGCAAACCGGTCTTGTTCATCGGTCATCTTGATGTTGTGGAAGCGCGCCGCGAGGACTGGACCGGCGATCCCTTCGTCTTCCTCGAAAAAGACGGCTACTTTTACGGTCGCGGCACAGAGGATATGAAAGCCGGCGATGCTCTGCTCGTGACGAGTTTCACTCGCTTGAAGAGGGAAGGCTATGTTCCTGATCGCGATCTAATCCTCGCACTCACGGCCGACGAAGAGGGCGGCACCGCCAATGGCGTGGACTGGCTAATAAAGAACCACCGCGACTGGGTGGAAGCGGAATATGCAATCAATTTGGACGGCGGAGAGTTCGAGCGCGACGGCGACAAGCGGCTGCTGGCGGGCCTGCAGGCCAGCGAAAAAGTTTACGTGGACTATCGGTTCGAATCATTGAATCCCGGCGGCCACAGTTCCCTGCCTTCGCCGGACAATGCCATCTACCATCTGTCTGCTGCGCTCGGCCGCCTGCGGGATTTTTCGTTCCCGGTGAATGTAAACGAAATCACGCGTAACTATTTCCAGAAGACGGCAGCGTTTTCCAGCGGCCAGACCGCCCAGGACCTGCGCGCCGTCGCTAAAAATCCTCCAGATCGGGCTGCCGCCGAACGCTTGTCGCAGTCGCCCTATTACAATTCTTTGCTGCACACCACCTGTGTTGCCACCATGCTTACGGGCGGCCATGCGCCCAATGCCCTTCCGCAAATGGCTCGCGCCAACGTGAACTGCCGTATCTTTCCCGGTGAGGATCCCGAAGCCGTGCGCAAAACCCTCGAAAAAGTTGCGGCTGATTCGAAAGTAGCGGTCACCATCGTTCCGTACAAAGACGACCAGGGAAATGTCATCCCCACCGTTGGCGTGCCACCGTCTCCTCTTTTGCGCGAAGTCGTAAGTGCGGAAGAGAAAACCTTACAAAGTTTTTGGCCTGGCTTGCCGGTGGTATCAACGATGTCCACGGGAGCCACCGACGGCCGTTTCCTCCGCGTCGCCGGCATTCCCACCTACGGGATAGCCTGCATGTTTTTTGAGTTGAATGATAACCGTGCTCACGGCAAAGATGAGCGCGTCGGCGTTCAGGACTTCTACGACGGTGTCGAAGTTTCCTACAAACTGATCAAGAATCTTTCCTCGACGAATTAAAAAACTGCGCCTCGAGCTTCCACAAATGAAAAAGGCCCGAAGGGTTATCCCTCCGGGCCAATTCACGAAAAGCTGCAAAGGTCAGGGTTTTGCGGCCGGCGGATCGGCAACTGCCGTTCCATCTGGCGCCTGCTGCGCGCTGGCTGCAATCGGCTTGGCATTGTCGGCTCCAAACCGCGTCAAATACGGCATGAACGGAGTGACTTCGAACGGCATCTTTTCGCGCTCCGCTATGACGCCCACTGGCTTGCTCTTGAGCATTTCTAGTTTGTCGCTCCAGGGATCCATCTTGACGCGCCCGCCGATCGGCAATGCCGCGAGCTTTGGCGCGCCTGCAGTCTTGGCGTCACCAGCAGCCGCGGTTTCTACGGGCGCGGCGACCGGCGCCGATCCTAGATTCGGCAAGTTCGGCACGCGGTTACCCAGGTGCGCGCTGATCAGGTTTGGAATCTCTTTCTGCCGCGTTTGCAAGGCCTGGAAGAACATTGCTGCGTTGTTCAGCTGCCAGACTTTTGCCACCTGCGGATTCTTCAGCGCGGTTGTCAGCAATTCGGCGCCTTTCTGGTTGGCCGCGGCTTCTTCCTCCGGCGTCCGGGCAAAGCCAAAATGGCGGAACGAATCCTTGTCGTCAATCAGCAGCTGGTCAAAAAACGCGTATTGCGAATCCATCCTGTGCCCAAGCACCACGTGCGACAATTCATGGGCAATGATTGCGGCCAGGCTCGCTTCATCCGGCAAAACGTCGATCAATCCGCGGCTCAAAACGATTGTGTGCCCGAGCGTGAAAGACTCGAGCGTCGTTGTGGTCATCACCCGGCACCGCACCTCAGGCTCGATTTCCAGGTTGTTGGTCACTTCCAAGTTGTTTACAACCGTTTCCAATACCTTGTCCACTTCACCCTTGGGCGCCATCAGGCCCAAACGCTGCAGCCGGTCCGCCACATTATCTTCCGCTTGGCGGTCCCAAGAACGCTGCGCCTGCAACGGCGACAAATCGTTGTTGGTGGAGGTCTCATCGTTGACGTTGCTTTCCACCAGCACCTTGCTCAATTCCTGCTCCTGCGCAGTGTGACCCAGGTTGTAGCCCCAAATGCGCGTCTGCGCTTTGAAATCCAGTTTCTTGGTCATTGCGTAGTGCAGATTATTTTCTTCGCTGTAGACAAACGTCGGCAGCCACAGTCCCGGCTGCACGTTCGAACGCCAGCTATCAAAATGGAAATACCAGCTGGAGTGCCCCGCGCCGCCGTATCCGCCGTTGAACCGCACGACGTTGAAGTCCTGATCCTCCACCCAGATGCGGCCGAGGAAGCGGCCCTTGCCGGTCTTTGGCAACGGCGTCACATCGAACACTAGGCAGCGCACTTCGCCCAGGAATTCCCGCTTTACGTAGTCGAATTTGTAGTGTTGCCGGTCGAAGCCGTTGGTGTCGATGAACACCATCTGCAAAAAGCCGTCCGGCAGATACTGCATCGCGAACGAAAAGAAATTCCCGATGCCTACAAAGAGCTTTTTGCCCTTGCTGTTGGTATCGGAAATCGAAACCAGGCCCACGCCCTTGCTGAAATCCGCTTTGCCTAGAAAATATTTATCGCCCGCCGGAACCGTGCCTAGATCCTTGTCCCCTTTCAGGTTCTGGATATAGGTCTCCACCAGCGGCGAGTACTCCTTCATCTTGCCGTACAGGTGGTTTTCGTTGTTCGTCACGCGATCGATGACTTGTTCCATCGTGCGCGGCTGCTCGGGCAGCAGGGCAATCTTTTTCGACTGGTCGTCGTCCGCACCCAGCCCCGCGCTGGCACACGCGGCAAAACAAAGCACACCTGTCAGAAACTTGCGCATCTCACTTCTCCTCAGTAGGCCAAACGGAATTCAATGCGAACGCGAGCCGGGTAGTCCACAGGCTGGCCCTCGCGCAAAGCCGGCTTGAACTTGATTTGTTGCGCGGCCTTGGACGCGGATTCATCCAATCCATGTCCCAAACCGCTGATCACTCGATTCACCTGCACGTGACCGTTTGCTTGAAAAACCACATCCAGTACAACATCGCCTTCCAACCTTAGACTACGTCCTTCCGCTGTGTACTCCGGACGCGGCTTGTCCTGGACGACAACAGCGGTATCTGCGGGGCCTTCGTTGCCGGTTTTCTTCTTTGGAGCGTCCGCTACCGGCGCAGTTTGGTCGGCAAATCCTCCTGCCTGCACCGAACCGCCACGCTTCCCGCCGCCCTGCGGAGGCACTGCGGTACCGCTGCCGAATCCTGTGCTGCCTACCGTGCCGCGAATGCCTTTGTCGCCGCCCGTTCCGTTGCCATAGCCCGGTCCGTTCGGCAGCGTGTTCAAACCTTGTGCGTTCACGATCAAGTGCGCGTTCGGATTTCCTTTTCCGGGCAGTCCCGTTGGATCTCCAAACCCGCCCGTCTGCACTTTTTCCACTGGCGCTTTCACGGTCGCCGGCGTCGCGTTGCCGCTGCTCATCATGCCGACCTTTACGTCTTCCTTCGGCCGCTTCGGCTGGTTCGGTTGTGTCGTATCAACCGTCGCCGGCTGCAGAACCGGGGTCAGCTCCGGTGCTTTCGTTTCTACGGTGTGCACTTTAGGCTGGGGTTGGTTCAGCTTGGGTGTCACGAAAATATGAGGCTGCTTTGGATTCAGAATCGGCTCCACCACGGGTTGCGGCGGTGGCGTGTTCACCTTCACGATCTTCGGTGGAGGCGGTGGCGGCGCGACCGGTATCATGGTGATCGGCTGGGCAAGCTCGGTATAGGAATACTGCAGCGCCGTCTTCATCTGCTCGGGAAACACAAGAGGGATCAGGAGCACAAATCCCACAACGGCCAGCTGCAGGATTGCGCTGATTCCTACTCGCTTCGCCCGCGACTCGCCTTCCGGCAGCATCGCCAGGCGGGCCGGAATCGGCTTGGTTCCAATGTTTTTTTTCCAGGCGGCTTCTTGACCCGCGGGTGCGCGGCGGTTCGGGTCGAGCCCAACGCCCAAGTTCGTCTTGCTAGGTGGTTCTAAAATCATTGTGGTCATCCGCTTGCCGCCTCGAAGAGAGTTCGACTCTGTAAGGAGCATAGGGCTCTCCAATTTTGAAATTGGGGCGCTCTGCTTGCTTCGGGTGTCAGGGTTGCTTTGCAAACCTGGCACTGAAGAGTGCGAAACTTTCGCTTACCAGTACTACGGTACTTACGAGGCTGGAATCGTCCGAATAGGACTTTCGTACCAAAGACGCGAAGTCGCTAATGCTGTTTGCGAGCGCAGTCAACACCCCTTTCGCTGTAAACCCAGCGAGGCGCTGATGGTTGCGGGCTAGGAAGGCCCCATCTAAGGATACCGCAAACTGGCTTTTCGGGAACCTGGTTTTGCATCGCCCATTCCCCACGCGCACCGGAAGGTCTATGCTCAGACCGGAGGGTCTAAAGCACTAGGATGCAGGCTTTCTGCGGAGCGGTGCCCGCGCCGCCAGTTGTCTGTCCTACGGCGTCTAATTAGTTGTAGGCTTAACACTCTTAACGAGCGATGGACTCAGCCGCCCACAATTCAGAGCCAAGCGGCCAGCCGCGCCTTCCGCAGGCTTGTGCTGTCTTCCTTCACCAATTGTTTTCGCGATGCGCCGCAGACCGCTGGCAGCTCTCCTACATTACCTTCGAATCTGCCCTCGCTCGCAGCGCCGCCAAGCGCTTTGCCGGCTCTTCGCCTTCTGTTTCACAGCTTGAGGAATATTTTTCGGCGTTGCATCTCGACGATCTCGCATTGGCCTGCGCTTGTGCCGAAGGCTCGCAGCATGCCTGGGAAGATTTTGTCGCCGATTACCGTCCTTACCTCCGGAGCGCTTCCGCAGCGATCCTTCGCCGCTCGGCGTCAGACCCCGCCGCCATCGAATTCGCCGACTCGCTTTTTGCGGATCTCTATGGATTTTCCGATCGCAACTCCGGCAGCCGTTCGCTCTTCCGTTACTTCCACGGCCGCAGCTCTCTAAAAACGTGGCTGCGTGCTGTGCTCGCACAACGTCACATTGATCAGATTCGCGCCGGCAAGAAATTCGAATCGCTCGACGATCAACCTGGTGACGGCAAATCTCGCCGCGTCCCCGAACCTGCCACCGTCGGGCTTCCATCGGACCCGCACCGTGAGCAGTATCAACTACACTTTCGGGAAGTCTTGGCCACCGCTCTTACGTCTCTCGATGAACGCGACCGCACCCGCCTGCAGCTCTATTACGCGGAAGATTGCACTCTTGCGGAAATTGGCGAAGCTCTTGGCGAACACGAATCGAGCGTCTCGCGCAATCTCGACCGAGTGCGGAAGGAATTGCGCCGCACGGTGGAGGGTCTCCTCCGCGCGGGAACTGCCGCTGCCAACGGTTCGTCCGCAACGCAGGGTTTGGACGAGGCGCAGGTCGCTCTCTGCATCCAATACGCCGCGGAGGACGCGGCGATCGACTTAGACAAGTTATTCGACCCGGAAAAATCTAAAACTCCATCCGGCCGGAATCGTACGGTGAAACCATGAAATACAGCCGGATGCCATGCAAGAACCGTCGCGCAAAGCGTTCTATTCTGAGAGTGGCGTATGCCTGAAGATCGCGACCAACTGTTCGAACAAGCCCTAGCCCGCCACCTTCGCGCCGAGGGCGCCGGCGAGTCATTGTGTCTCGATCCCGAAACCCTCGCTGCTTACCACGAGCGCA
This sequence comes from Candidatus Acidiferrum sp., assembly GCA_035703315.1. Taxonomy (GTDB): domain Bacteria; phylum Acidobacteriota; class Terriglobia; order Acidiferrales; family UBA7541; genus Acidiferrum. The sequence continues at coordinate 7,488 of DASSYL010000196.1, forward strand.
CTCTTTCACCGGAAGAAGTGGCCTTCGCCAAATCCCACATTGTCTCCTGCGCGCGCTGCCAGGAAGTTCTCGCTCGTCTCGAGGCCACTCAAGAAGTCGGCCAATTGCAGGAAGTCACAGAGCGTGTCCCAGCCGAGGCCGTGGTGAGTGCTGCAACCATAGAAGCGCAGCGCCAGTCCGTTTCGCGCTCGACCGAATCTCGAAGGCTCGCGGCAGCTTCGCCAAACAAAATCATCGCCATTCCGCCCAAAAAATATTTCTCACTGCGTTGGGCCGCACCCGCCGGAGCCATCGCCGCCGCGCTTCTCATCTGGATCGGTGTTCGCGAAGCCCGCATTGACATCAAGCCCTCCATCCCCGCCACCCAAGTCGCCGAAAACGGCCGGCAGCCCGCCACCCCAACGACCAAGGACGACACGGGGAATTTGCGACAATCCGAATTACCGAAAGAATTGGAAAAGCAAAAATCAAAAGCCGCCTCTCCTGAAATACTCGACCAACCTAAGAAACTTCCTTCCCTCTCTTTATCGCCTGTTTTGCGCGACGAAAAGAAAGATTCAAGCGCCGACAGGGCGCTCGGCCTAGAAGAGAGACAGCGCGGCAAAAGGGAGTATTTCCGCAAATCACCGGTCGCTCCCAAGCCCGGACCCAGCGCTGCAGCCGCTCAAGCCCAAGCCGCCGATGCCATGCAGCGCAGCGATTTAGAAATCGCAAGCGGCGCCAACCAGCAAGTACAAGTCGAAGTTACTGCCGCCGCGCCAGTTCCTGTTGACCTCGATAAGGCCCGGGGCCAAACACTTCCCTCCGCCCCGCCCCCGAAATCCGCGGTAACAGGCGCAGCTGCGCAGCCCGTTCCGCCCCCTCCTCCACCTCCGCCCGCTGGGGCTGCTGGTGGCGCGCAAGCTCAATCCGCCGATGCCTTGGTACAGAGCCAAGCTCTTGGTAACGCCGAAGTTTCGAATCGCGCCATCTACAATCGTGCCGTAAGCAGACTCAGCCTCGACATTCGCATCGCCGCTCCCGGCGGGAAAAAAATCTGGAGTGTCGGTCCAAGCGGACAGATCCTTCACTCCAAAGACTCTGGCCGCACCTGGCTTCAGCAATTTAGCGGAGTCTCCTTCAATCTCACCGGCGGTTCGGCTCCTTCCGAAAAAATTTGTTGGCTCGCTGGAGCCGCAGGCACGCTCCTGCGCACCACCGACGGCGGCAATCACTGGGAAGTAATTCGCACGCCCGTCTCCGGCGACCTTGGCGGCGTGCACGCTTCTGATGCGAAGCACGCCTCCATCTGGGACGCGTCCAACCGTCTTGGCTACGAAACCTCCGACGGCGGCGCCACCTGGAAACCAACCTCCAATGAATAGTCCGCACCTTCCCGCGCCGTCTGTCATGCAAGAAATTCCCGCGGCCCCGTTCTAACACCAGAAGGCAAATCGGCACTTAGGAGCGAACAAACAAATGGTGCACAGAGCGAAATCTGGAAATGTAGCACTGCCCTTTCGGGCGGCATTCTCGCGAAAAGGTTGGAGCGCGATCATTCTGACGGCATTGCTGGCCGGAACCGCAGCCGTCTACGCAACCCCTCGCGCGAACCACCGCGCCAACGACCAGGAAAAAGAAGCCGCGCGCGAGGCACAAACCGATCACGCCACCAGTCTCTCCGATCAGACCGACCTCGCTGTGACCGTCTACAACTCCAACATCGCGCTCATCCGCGACGTTCGCAACCT
>DASSYL010000229.1:0-3667 GCA_035703315.1 Candidatus Acidiferrum sp.
GTTCAAGAAGGTCGGGCGGAGCTTTGCGCCCATCCGCGAGAACCTGCACTTGACCGACGAACAGAAAGCGGCAGCAATCCAGAAATCAAAAACCGACCGAGCGACTCTGCTCGGTCGCCAGGTTAAATCCGTGGACCGCACCGACGGCGCGAAATTTGCTTTTGCAGATGGCTCGTGGATGCTGCTGCGGCTCTCCGGTACTGAGCCGCTACTTCGACTGTACGTCGAAGCGGAAAATTCGGCGGCTTCGGCTAAACTGGTGCGCGAGGCGACGGACTGGATTTTGAAAGGCTGAAGAATGGCGGCGCAGGACAAATTGAGCATGCTGTGGGCGCACTACGGCAGGGCGATCCTCGGAATTTGTGTGTTCGGCCTTTTCCTGCACGACATTTTCGGAACCCACGGCTACTTGGCGATGCGCCGCACGAAACAAGAGATCCAAAAAGTGCAGGGCGAAATCGCGCGTCTGAATAAGGAGAACACCGTGCTTTCGGAGGAAGTGAAGGCGCTCAAGTCCGATCCGCACAAAATCGAATCCATCGCGCGCGATGAGCTGGGCTTGGCCAAGCCCGGCGAAGTGATTATCAAGATTCCCAAGTCGGAACAGATCGAGCCGCCTGCGGCGAAGCCTTAAAAGTCAGGTCGCCAGCGACCCTTCAAATTGCGCGGAGGTCGGGACGCGAGCTTTCCTTCCCTTCCACCTGGTTCGCAGCAGCGACAAGCCAAGCATCGCCGCGAAGATCACGATCAACCCCACGGTAGCTTTGGCGATGCTGCACCGTCCTTTGGGCAAAATAGAAAACCTTCCATACACAAACTCAATGTGCACCCAATAGACGAGCAGCGAAGTTTGGCCCAACTGCGCTAGCGGGCTAAACACCAGACGCGCTAGTCCCCAACGGCACCAGGTGTATGCCAACGCCAGTATCGCCAGCAGGATTCCGCAGCGCATCAGGAAGAAATTGGGGCTGGTGTGCCAATAATCGTACGTGCCGAACCAGAAGAGCGGCACTCGGTCTAACAATAGGGAGAGCGCGCAGATTGCGACACCAGCGGCCCCCAGCAAAGCGAAGCTCCACGCCGCTAGTTTTCTGGCAAGGTCGGTAAACATCCAAAAGCCGGCGGTGAGGCCAGCGAAGGCAAACGCCACCCACGGGAACAGGGGAAAAAGCCACGGCTGCGGCAAATCAAAAATGTGCACACCATTGACGTACGATTCAAGGGGCCAGGGGAGGAATTTCGGCCGCCAGACCGTCCACAATCCGGGCGTCGCCAACGCCACTATGGCGGCAGCGAGAATTGCCGCCGCGAGAGTCCTGTTGCGAGCTGCTGCGGGTGAGCCGACACCCGTGAGCCAGCACACCACGCCCATCAGGATCATCGAGATGCCGAGAATGTTGAGAACATCAACCCGAAGAAGATCGGTCCATGGCGAACGCGGATAGCCGAGGGCAAACTCCTGGATACGAAACAAAATGCCGAGGGCAAAAACTTCCGCACCGCGGAGGATAGTTTGCCTGCCAATTTCGTTGCGCGCCATTCCCTTTTGGCGCAGTTTTTCCGTCACCAGTGCGATGGAAATCCCGGCGAGAAAAATAAAAAGCGGTGCGGGAAGCGTGCCGCCGAAGCGTGACCACTCAAAGAAAGTGGTCTGGCGCGATTCCGGATTGAGCCAGGAGTCGTAGCAGTGCGTCTGGAACATGACGACGCACGCCAAGCCGCGCATCCAGTCAATGTAAGTGAGCCGTTTGGTCATCGAATGCACTGGAGATGAAAGTCGTTACGATACAATACTTGCTTGCCAGCCACTCGCCAACTCGGCGCGCCGCCGCTCGTGGCGCTGGCCCTGCTACTCACGATCGTCCTGGCGTTTTTAGCCTCCACAGGTGGCCGCGGCTATTGGTACGCTGAACGAGCGTTTCTCGCCACGCTGGTGGTCTTCGCCGGCTTTCTCTCCATCATGCTGTTGTTCGCGGCGCGCGGCATCGCGGAACGATTCTCGGCGCTCGCTGGCTCCGGCGGCTCATGGCTGCTGACCTTGCTTCAGTTTGTTCTCTTTCTAGTTTACGCGCTCGGAACAGGAACGGCCTCGCTCGAGCGTATCGCTGCCGCGCTGGCGTTCTTCTTCGCGCCGTTGCTCGTTCTATCGTCGACGCAAGGAGCCGCGCCGGGAAGTTGGCAGGATTTTGTAACCATCGGAGCGATTTGGACGGCGGTGAAATTCGGACCGTCGCATTGGTTGTGGCCCTATCCCGGCGGTCGGCTGGCTTACATTTTTACGGTCATCACCGCGGTGAATGTGGCCATCGCCGGCTTCTTGCTGTCGCGGCGAATCAAAAATGTCGGCTATAACATCGGCTGGGGCAGCGGCTGGACGCTCTACATCTTCGGTGCGCTGGCGGTGTTCGCGGTTGTCGCAATTCCGCTGGGATTACAAGTGCACTTTATCGCCTACGCGCCGCGCTTTGGCGAATGGAAAGCTTTCATTCCCCTCTCGATCGGCATTCTCTTCTTTACGGCCTGGCCAGAAGAATTTCTGTTTCGCGGGCTGCTGCAGAATCTATTGTCGCGAGCGGGCAACAGCGACACCGTGGCCTGGGTTGCGGCCTCGGTTCTTTTCGGCCTTTCCCATATCACCAACCTGCATTTTCCGAACTGGAAGTACGTCTTGCTGGCATCTATCGCGGGACTTTTCTACGGTTGGACTTGGCGAAAGACCGGATCGATTTTTGCTTCCGCGCTGGTGCACGCCGGTGTCGACATTCTCTGGCACTTCCTGTTCCGCACGGTGTAGCGAAGAAAAAGGCTGCCGCCGTTCGCGGATCAGGCCGGCAACCAGTATCGAAGCGGTTAAACCGCGGGGCGGCGAACCAAGGGCTTGCGCACCGGCGGCGGAATCATGGTGGCCATCTTGCGGATCATGGCCAAGACGAGGCGTTTGTCGCCATCGGACAGCGTCGAGCTGTAGCGCTTGATTTCGACCAGGAAGCGGATTTCGTCCTGCGAAAGCTCGCCGAGCATCTTCTGCGTTTCTTTGTCGCGCGGCGTTTCGGTGCCCGGGAAGAAATCGGCGAGCGAGATGTCCATGGCTTCAGCGATCTTCGCGAGGGTCTCCAGAGAAGGCACAGTATGGCCATTCTCGACGCGTGACAGATAGCACCGCAGCAATCCCGTGCGCCGCTCGATATCGCCCTGCGACAGCCCGCGCTGGCTGCGATAGGTCTTGATGACTTCCCCGATGTTTACCTGCGGTTTCTCTTTCGGCATGTGCCCCTCACTCAGGGTGTTAGCATATTCACTAACAGTAGAAGCGGCAAGCGGCAATTTGCCTGTAATGATTCCTAAGAGGCAACCCTCCCTCGCAACTGGGCAAGAAGGAAGGAGTTACTGGAAGCGGCTAGCGCGAAGTGGGAGTAATCGTCACCGGCTGTTGCAGCCGGAACTCCAGCAGGGTTTCGCTGGGCACCTTCACTTTGTCGCCCTTGGTCAGGATTTGCACGCCGGCACCGGCGCCGCCTCCGGCTGCCGCACCGATCGCCGCGCCCGTGCCGCCGCCTGCAATCGCGCCAATGATGGCGCCCGCCACGGCGCCGCCGCCTACTTTTTTGGCGGTGGATGAGCCTTGGCTCTTGCCTTGGACGTTGTAGTCGCTGCTGACGACGGGATA
>DASSYL010000329.1:0-2276 GCA_035703315.1 Candidatus Acidiferrum sp.
CGCGTTTGGGGACGATGGCGTCGAGAGCGTGGATGACGGCGGCGATAGCTTCGAGGTATTTGCCGAAGGCGCGAGGTATTTCGGCGGAAGGGTGATTATCACGGAGGGCGCGGCCGAGCTCAAAGGTGGCAGCATCGGCGCCGGTGAGTTCTTCAATTCGTTGGTAGAGGCGGCTGCGGTCCGACGGGACGTCTTCGCCGAATGTAATGAGGACGTGGCGAAGGAGGACGGTCATGCCAGAGATCGACTTGGCGTAAATTTCGCGGAGTTGTGCTTCGTTTTCAGAATAGTGGACGAAGTGGATGCGGAGTTTTTGAAGCAAGGCGCGGAGATCATGTTCGATTTCGATGCGATGGAGATTCATGGGCACTTCGAGGCCGGCGATGGCGTCGGGGCCGAAGAGGACTTTGTGATTCTGGCCGATGTCGAGAAGTTCGATGGCAAAGACGTCGGCGGAACGGCGCAACTCTTCGAGAGTGAAGAATTGCGGAGGAGGCTCTTTGAGTTGGCCGGACCACCAATGGATGACGCGGGCGAGGCGCGCGAGGTCGTTGGCCTTGGCGAAGTTGAGGACGCAGAGGAGATTCAGATCGGACTTGCGCTCGTGATAGTCGCCGCGCGCGGCAGAGCCGTAGAGCACGATGGAGTGGAGATTGTCACCGGCGGCTTCGCGGAGACGGCGGGTGAATTCGGCTAGTTTTTCTTCGCGCGCAAGCATGTGAGTGGTCGCCTCCTTTTCCTTGCAATCTTAGATGATGATTACCAGCTTCCCGAAGCACCGCCACCACCGCTAGAGCCTCCGCCGAACCCGCCGAAGCCACCGCCACCGCCGCCCCAGCTTCCTCCGCCGCCCCAATTGCCGCCGCCGTAACCGCTGCTGCGGCTGCCGCCACCCCAGCCGCCGAGGAAGGGAAGAAGCCACCAGCAGCCATCCATGCCGCCACCGCGGCGGCCGGTTGTGCGCCGAACCGTGGAGCCAAAAATCTGGAACAGAAAAAACAGAATGATGAAAATGGCAAACAGACTAATGGGCGATTTTTCAGATCGCGGCTGGTGCGAAACGGGTCGAGCGGGAGGAGCCCCGGAGAGAGTGACCCCTTTGTCGTCGGCAATGTACTTGGCCAACTGCCAGGCAGCGACTTCGACGGCGGAGCCGAAGTCGTTTTGGCGAAGGAGTGGAACCATAGAGCGGCCGGCGTCGCCCGAGCGAGCGTCATTAATGATCGGTTCGAGGCCATAGCCTACCTCGATGCGATATTTGCGGTCGTTGGGTGCAAGGAGCAAGAGGATGCCGGAGTCTTGTTTTTTTGCGCCTACGCCGAGGTGTTTGAAGAGATCGACGGCATAGTCTTCGACGGGGCGATCATCGAGAGAACGCACGGTGACGATGGCGAGCTGCGCGTTAGTCTTCTGCTCGAGTTCGGCGCAGAGTGATTCCAGTCGCTGGCGAGTGGCAGCCGGAATGACACCAGCAAGGTCGGTGACATAGCCCTTCGGAACGATTCTCTGAATGTCATCGGCGAAAGCGGGAGCTATCGCGAATAGAAGGACCAGCGCGCCGACGGGAAGCCGCAGCTGGCGGAAACGGTACGTGAAGGTCAAAATGAATTCCAGATTAAAGCATCGTTACCGACGTGGCGAAGGGCGGCAGCGAAATAAGCATCGCGGTTTTTGAAAAAAAGAGCAAGCGAAGCGGGGCGCCAGCCGGGCATTGCGAAACAAAAATGAAATCAAAGGAACGAAAAACTGTGTAGCACATGATACGGACTGTTCGTCAGAACAGGTGACGGCAAGAGAAAACCCGCGGGAATAAGAATAGCATCCAAAGAATGAATCCTAAAATGGAAGTGTGAAGCTATTGCTGAAGAGTTCTTCTGTTCGCGACTCGCACGGGTACGGCTGGAGAAAGTTCCTGCCGGCGGCCGTGATCCTCGCGGCATTTCTTGGCTCGTGGTCTCCCGCAGCACAAGCGCAATGCGATGCCTTAAAGCCCGGCGAAGCGGTTTGGGTACGGCTACTGCAACCGCTGTCTTCTTATAGCGGTAGAGCAGGGGAAAAAGTTCAGGCGATGGTGATCGAGTCGCGGAGGTGCAATGACGCCGAGGCGATCGCGACGGGTACTTTGATAGAGGGGAAAATCAAGGCAGTGCGCCGCGTGGGCATGGGGCTGGTGCATGAGACTGCTGCGTTGCAAGTGGAGTTCGACGATCTGGTGACGAAGGACGGAAAGGAGATTGAGATTTCCTCGCGTGTAGTGGAAATCGACAACGCGCGCG
>DASSYL010000381.1:0-2356 GCA_035703315.1 Candidatus Acidiferrum sp.
TCGAGGGCGCGCGCCTTCAGGCACCGTGCAACTCTTCGACCGCGCGCCAAGCCTGGTCCATGGCCCCATCCGTATAGGCGGCAGCGCCCGCGTCCGCGTTGGCGATGGCGATTCGCCCAAAGCGCTTCCGCCCGATCTCGCTGGGGCTCTCGCCCACCGGCCATTCAGGGTCAAACAGGTAGTTGTATTCGTAAGCGTACCCATGCGGCCATCGGTTCACGGTAATCGCCGTGATATCGCGTGCCGGATCGAATCCGCCGTCGCCCAAAACTCGCGCAAACTGGTCACGGATGCTTCGCTCAAACGTTTCGAACGGCGTTGACAGCAAATCGCCGCGGCCCGCGCGATGCTGATCGCGTTCCGGCAAGCCCGGCAAACACGGCGTGCGCTCCATGCGGACCAGGATCGGCTCATCGGGAGTCTTAGGCGATTCATATCCGCCAATATCGACACACAAATCCAGATTCATCTCGTAGTGATACATTCCCGGGCAGGCAATGTTATAAACGCCGAGCTTTTCAAATGCTTTCCAATCGCGAATCGCCACCGAAGTGTAGACCAGCGGCACTTTCACGCCGTAGTGCAGCGCCTCCTTCTGTATCTCCGGCAGCTCCGGGCAAATATACGGAATCATCATGCTCCAGCAAGCTAGAATCACGTTCTTTCCGTGCACGCTCGCAAGTTTCCCGTCGCGCACATAGGTGACATCCACTTCCTTGGCTTGCGCGGCTTGGCCCGCATGATTCAGGGACACCACTATGCTGCTCAACCGGATTCGTACTGGCGCATCCGACTTGTCGAGCTGCGAGTAGTCGAATCTTGCCGTAACAATATCTTCGGCATCATGTCCCGGAGCGGCGGAAGGAATCATCTTCCGCACCAGCATCCGCGCAATCGTTGCATTGCCGTCCGGATAATGAAATTCGTAACGCTCTTTGGGCGAAGCAAAACCCTTCGGTGTATAGCCCATACGCGGGTGCGGACCCGGCTCCAGGTTCAAACCCTTAAAACCGGGCTGCTGCAGCACCCAGCAATCCAGCGCCGGCACCGCGTCAATGCCGACTCCGAAAAGACCATGCGTGCGCGTCTGGTAATAAGGAATGACGTCGTTGTGGACTTTGACGTCGTTGAGAAGAAAATTCTTGTAACTGATACGCGAGAGTTTGTCTTTCTTCTCGGCTGATGTCAGCCCCGGAAAATAATCGGTCGCTTCGATTTCGAGCCGCAGAATATCCTTTCGGACCTCTGGCGAGAGTGGCGCCTTCTCTAGGAACCCTTTCCACCCCTCGGCGCTGCCGCCTTTGCGCCCGCCAGGAGCCGGAGCAACAAGGCGATCCGCGCCGAACGTCTGCTTGTCAAAGAAAACCGCGCTCGACAATTGTTTATAGATATTCTTGCGATAGCTCTTCGCTTCCAGCGCGGCAGGATGAATACCCAGTTCATCCATCAACCCGCGCGCGACGTTGCTGTAAGGAAAAGGCGATTCAATCGCCCACGTGCCGCCATTGGCCAACAGCACGCGCCCGCCTGAGCGAAACTCGTTGCGTTTCGCGTGCCCGCCAAAGTCGTCGTGGTTGTCCAGGATCAAGATGCGCGCATCAGGATTCTTGGCTCGCCAGAAATGCGCGGCCGCCAACCCGCTGATCCCGCCGCCCACAATCACCAGGTCGTACGTCTCTTTGGTATCGGTCGTCTTCGCGCCCTTTGCGGGAAATTTCCCGTCGCGAACGGAATGCGCCGATTCGAACGACCCCTCGTGGCTGCCGCGCATCCCGGTCAGTGCCGGCGGATTGTAACCCGGCAGGTCCTGCGCGGAGCCCGTCGGCACGAGCGCACTCCGCACGGAAGCGGGAAGTACGGATTCGGCCACCGCTCCGCTGGCTCCCACCGCCACGCCGTTCAGAAAGTCGCGCCGGGTGATGGGCCGGTCCATTCCGAGTTTCTTATCGTCCGTGGATGCGCTCATGGGGTCCCCAAAACAGGCCCGATTGCTTTAGCCGGCTACTTCTTCGGCGCCGCCGAGTAATGCAGAAACACGATCTTCCATTCCCCATTCCGTTTGAAGAGCGTGTCAGATTCCTGGTTGTCCTCGTCGGTGATCTTTCCGTCCTTCAGCTTCGTGCGGACGTGGAGGACATAGCTGGCGACTGCAGTGTCCTTGTTCGGACCGATCTGAATGTGCAGATCGGAAATATCCACTTTCTGCACGCGATTGCCTTCGCCGATGTACGCAGTCCATTCCTTTTTATAGGCGTCGAGATCGCTCCGACCTTCCGGCAGGAATTGCGAGAAGTCGTTCCCGTAGAAGGAGAAGTACTTCGGCAAATCGTTGGCTTCGTAAGCGGCGTTGGTCTGC
>DASSYL010000408.1:0-3100 GCA_035703315.1 Candidatus Acidiferrum sp.
CTTCCGCGGCTACAAACAAACGACTAACGATTGTGATTTTCTGCTGCTGCGCATCCATCATCGGGGCTGGCTGTGCTAGCCGGCATCCTGCTGCGGCTAGCACGCCGCCGCCCCTGGCTCCGGCGCCCACGCCTACAACGAATGACTCGCAACCCCCAGAAGTGGCACCTCGTAAAACTGGAACGCCGCCGCGCCGCGGCCTGCCCGAACGGTCCGAGGGCGGCGGTTACGCGGAAGAAGGCAATGCGTCGTGGTACGGGCCGCCCTTCCATGGGCGGCGCTCGTCGAATGGCGAAGTCTACGACATGAACAAGCTGACGGCGGCACATCGCACCATGGCCTTCAATACGATGGTGCGGGTGACCAACCTGACGAACGGCAGGAGCGTGGTTGTGCGTATTACCGACCGCGGGCCGTTTGTGGAGAACCGAATCATTGATCTGTCGCGAGCAGCGGCGCAGGAAATCGAATCCATCGGGCCCGGCGTGGTGCCGGTGCGAGTGGAAGTCGTTTCGGGCAACGATCCGTTCGGAGGATTTTTTACGGTGCAGGTGGGTGCGTTCAGGGAGCGCGTAAACGCGGAACGGCTGCGCGAACGGCTGGATGTGCTATACCCGCCTGCGACCATCCAGCAGGTTGTGCTGGATGACGGGATGTTTTATCGAGTAAGGGTGGGCAAAGTTTCGGGCGAACAAGCTGCACAGAAATTTGCGGATGACTTGAAGGCGAAAGAAGGATTTCGCGCGATGGTGATCCGGCTGGACGATGAGGCGGGAGGAGCGAATTGATGAGCGCGGATTGTTTGTTCTGCAAGATTGCGGCGAAGCAGATTCCCGCGAAGCTGGTGCATGAAGACGCGGACGTGTTCGCGTTTGAAGATATCAATCCGCAGGCGCCAACGCACGTTTTGGTGTGTCCGAAGAAGCATTTCGCATCGCTGGAGCACGCGACGCCTGAAGAAGAAGCGGCTTTGGGGAAGGTCGCGCTGGTGGCTGCGAAGATCGCCAGAGAGCGCAAGCTGGGCAGCTATCGCACGGTGATCAATACGGGAAGCGGCGCGGGGCAGACGGTGTTTCATTTGCATTTGCATTTGTTAGGAGGGAGGGCATTCCGTTGGCCGCCGGGATAGCGCCGATTGCGCGGGAGTACGGAATCGCACTATGCGATACAGACCGCAAGTTCTTTATCACGCGGCACTCGCGATAGAATGTGGCGCCATTTGGGAGGCCAATAGGATGATCCGGTCAGCGGTTCTGAGGAAGTCTTTTCTGTTGGCGACGTGCTTAAGCCTCGCTGTCGCAAGAGATTTGGCGGCGCAAGGGGCGGAGCAGCTCACCGTCAAGCGGATTTATTCGCAGCCCAGTCTCAGCGGAAGGCCCTATCGGGGCGTTCTGTGGTCTCCTGACAGCAAGCTGGTGTCTTTTCTTGAGACTAAGGGGCAAGGAAAGAACGCGAAGGCGGAACTTTGGGTCATGGACGCTGCGACGGGAGCGCGGCGTTTGCTCGCGACCGCCGACACGCTGGAAACGGTATTGCCTCCTGACAAAAGCCAACCGACACAGGCGACTGGACTGGGGCGGCGCGCCGCCTCGCAATATGTGTGGGCTCCGGACGGGAACTCTATCCTTTTTGTCGGAGGCAAGTCCCTGAGTTTGCTGGATCTGAAAACACAACAAGCGCGCGTGCTGCTGGCGAGCCAGCAAGCCATTGCCGACGTGAAGTTTTCTCCAGATGGGAAAACGGTCAGTTATGTGAGCGGGCACAACCTTCATGTCATCAGCTTGAGTGATGGAAAGGACCGCGCGCTCACCACCGGAGGAAGTGAGGAAGTTCGCAAAGGCGAGCTGGATTGGGTCTATCCGGAGGAGTTGGACCTGAAAACGGCCTATTGGTGGTCGCCGGACTCCGGCAAAATCGCCTTTTTGGAGATGGACGAACGTAAAGTTTCGAAATACCCCTTGGTGGATTTTGCGTCCTATGAAGGAGAGGCGGACGAGGAGCGCTATCCCGTCGCCGGTGGCGCGAATCCGATCGTTAGGGTTTACAGCATCGAAGTAGCTAGCGGCAAAAGCAAACCGATGGATACAGCCGAGGAAACGAATCAATACATCCCGCGCGTGGATTGGCTCGCAGACTCCAAACGGATTGCCATCCAACGGCTGAACCGCGCGCAAACGCAGCTGGACTTGTTGGTTGCGGATGCATCGACCGGAAAATCGAGCGTGTTGCTGACCGAGAAGGACGCCTACTGGATCAACGTCTCGGACGATTTGCATTTTCTGAAGGACGGCAAACGATTCCTATGGACGAGCGAGCGGAGCGGTTATCGGCATTTGTATCTGTATGGGCTTGACGGGAAAGAGATCGCGCAGCTGACCAAGGGCGAATGGGAAGTGTCTGCCCTACAAGCTGTGGATGAGGCCAAAGGAATTCTGTACTTCACGGCTGCAGAAAAGTCTCCGACGGAACGGCATCTCTATCGGGTTGGCCTCGACGGAAACGGATTTGCCAAGGTCACGCAGAAAGACGGAACGCACGGTGTACAGTTTTCGCCGGATGCCGCGGCATTCGTTGACACGTACTCGAACACACTTGCGCCGCCGCAGCAGTGGGTCAGCCGCGCCGATGGAACGTCTCCGCTCGCTCTGAATGAAAACAAAGTGGCAGAGCTCGAGAAATATCATCTGACCGCGCCAGAATTTCTCAAAGTGAGATCCCATGACGGAGTTGAACTCTACGCATGGATCATCAAGCCCGCGAATTTTGATCCGGCAAAAAAATATCCAGTCTTGGTGTACACCTATGGCGGACCTCACGCTCAGGTCGTGACGAATGCGTGGGGCGGACCAACTTTCTTATGGCATCAGATGATGGCGCAGAAAGGTTTCCTTGTATTCGCGCTAGATAACCGCGGTTCCGCCGGTCGCGGCCATTTGTTCGAAAAAGCGGTTCACCAGCACTTTGGCGCACAGGAATTGTCTGACCAACGCGATGGCGTAGCCTGGTTGAAAGCCCAGCCATGGGTGGATGCTGCGCGTATCGGCATCTGGGGCTGGAGTTACGGCGGACACATGACGCTGCACGCCATGTTCGAGGATCC
>DASSYL010000520.1:0-2887 GCA_035703315.1 Candidatus Acidiferrum sp.
TCTGAAATTTCTGTGGGAACTCGTGCGGGCTCTCAAGCCCGGACGCGGGTCGATTGGCGGATTTCGCGGCGGAAATCTGGAGCGAAGACTTCGACGGTGCGGCACATTTCGTACAAACGCGAGCGCATGCGCGCGCCGATGCGGTCTTCGAGCGAATCTTCTCTGACAACTTTCACGCGGTCACCGTTCGGAAGCCTGGGAGCAGGCTCCGTTGTTGGCCGCTCATCGAAATAGTTCGTAGTCAGGATGGTCACCAGCCGTTCGTTATAACGCGCGTTCAAAACCAGTCCGATTATGTCCAGCACCCAGGCGGAAGGTTTGCTGGCACCAAGATCGTCCAGCACCAGAATCTCCACGTTGCGGATCGGCTCTAGGATCTTCATCTCCGTCGATTCACTCTGCGGATTGTAGCTGGCCTGGATTTCCTTCAGCAGTTCGCGATAATCACAAAACATTCCCTGATGTCCGCGGCGTAGCAATTCCTTCAGCGCCGCAACCGCCAGATGCGTTTTGCCAACGCCGGAAGGGCCCATCAGCAATAAGCCTTTTTCGCTGGCGCCGGGATATTCGCGGACAAATCCCTGCGCATCCATCTTTGCTCGTTTCAGCGATTGCGCATTCTGTGCCGTCCAAACCTTTCCATCCGCCAGGTCCGTGACGTAACTTTCAAAATCACAATGTTCGTAGCGCTTCGGAATGCGAGCGCGCTCCATCGTGCGCGAGGCGCGTTCGCCAACTCCGCAATCACACGCAACGGCAAACTTCCCCGGGCCATCCTTGCGCGCAATCAGCTTCCAGCCCGTTCCCTGGCAGAATTGACAATTTTCGAGTGGCATCTTTCGCAAGCATACGGTCACGCGCGGCGAACAGCAAGCGCACGCCTATGTGGAATTCTGTGAAGAAAAAATCCGGAACGGAGAAAGAGGGCTGTTACTTCACGAAGCGGACCCGGGTGGGCACGATGGCGTGGCGCGGAGGGCGCTCGATTTCAGCATGGCGCGCCACGCGCGAAAGTTCCTGCTGTACTACGGTTGCGAATTCGTTCATCTGCTTTTCCATCTCGACCATTTTTTCGCGCATGTTCAGGATGATTTCGATGCCGGCCAGGTTCACGCCCATGTCGCGCGCCAGCGTCAAAATCACTTCCAGGCGCTCCAGATCGTCGTCGGTGTAGAGGCGCGTATTTCCTTGCGACCGCGATGGTTTGAGCAGGCCCACTCGTTCGTATAGGCGAAGGGTTTGCGGATGCAATTTATAAAGCTCGGCCACCGAGCTGATCATGTAGCCGGCTTTGGCGCGAGTTTTTCTGCGTGGCGACATTTCAGACTCCCGCCTTGCTGAATAGATCCTTGCGCGGATCTTCGGGCGCGACTTCTTCCAGCTCTTTCATGATGTTGCGAACGCGTTCGTCGGTCGGCTGAGGCACGACTACCTGAATTTCCACGTACTGGTCGCCGCGAGTTCCATTGCGAACATTGGGCACGCCCTTTTCGCGCAGGCGCAGCGTGCGGCCGCTATTGGTGCCGGGAGGAATACGCACCAGCGACCGCCCGTCAATCGTGGGCACCTCCACTTTCGCGCCGAGCGTCGCTTCGCTTACCGTTACCGGAACCTTGGTGTAGAGATCGTTGCCGCGGCGTTCAAAGAACGGGTGCGGCTTCACTTCGACCAAGAGGTACAAATCGCCCGGAGGCGCGCCCATGGTTCCAGCATTGCCTTTGCCTGGAACGCGCACTCTACCGCCGGATGCAACACCCGCCGGAATACGCACGTCGATCGTTTCCGTGCGCCGCACGCGGCCTTCGCCGCCACACGTTTTGCATGCCGTCCGCAATTTGCCTGTGCCGCCGCAACGCGTGCACGGCACATTGAAGCGCATTTTGCCGGCGGCTTGTTGAATCGTTCCCGAGCCATTGCAGGCCGGGCAAACTTGCGGCGTGCCGACCGCGCCGGTTCCGTGGCACGTTTCGCAAGCATCCAGCCGCGTAATCTGCAGTTTCTTTACGCCGCCGCGAACCGCATCCCAGAAATCAATCTCGAGCTGATATTCAAGCGAGCCGCCTTCTTCGGCTTCTTCTTCGATTCCGGCGCCGCGTCCGCGACCGCCGAAAAACTGGCTGAAGAGATCGCGAAAGCTTGAGCCGCCGCCGGTGGCTCCGCTGCCGCCGCCAAAGTCGAATCCGCTGAAATCAAAATTGACATTGCCTTCGCCGCCGCCTGCACTCGGACCATAATCGCCGGTCGGCACATTCTCGCTGTAGAAGCCGTACTGGTCGTACATCTGGCGCTTTTTGGAATCCGAGAGAATGTCGTAGGCTTCCTGCAGCTGTTTGAATTTTTCTTCAGCTTGTTTGTCGCCGGGATTCAAATCGGGATGATATTTGCGGGCAAGTTTGCGGAAAGCCGCACGAATGTCCTTGGCGGTCGCTTTGCGCGAGACGCCAAGGAGTTCGTAGTAATCGGTTTTGGTTGAGGTAGCCATCCGCTTTCTAAGCGCGTCCCGCCAAATTGGGAACCGCTGAATACAAAGAACTCACGCTGCCAGGCAAGCGAACCCTGACTATAGTTTCGATTTTCTGGCGAGCCGGCAAATTTTGGAGCGATTCTGGTGGCCCGCAAATTCCTTTGCCTTATGGACGTGCAAGCCACCAGAACTATAGTCGCGGCGAGGGATTTTGCTCCATTCCCTCCCCGCGGATTAGTTCGGACGCTTGTTTTCGTCCACGTCCACGTATTCGGCGTCAATCACGTCGCCGGGTTTTCCGGCGCCGCCCTGCTCGCCGCCGCCGCTCGAACCCGCGGACGAACCGGCCTGACCCGCACCGGCACCCGCGCTTGCAGCTTGCTGAGTCTGCGCGGTCTTGTACAAAGTCTCGGCCATCTTATG
>DASSYL010000246.1:0-4164 GCA_035703315.1 Candidatus Acidiferrum sp.
CACTCCAACGCTTCCTCGCGAGACTTCACCGAGATGAGCCAAAATCCGGCAATCATCTCTTTGGCTTCGGTGAAAGGTCCGTCGGTGAACACGCGCTTGCCGTTGGAAACTTGGATGCGCGTCGCTTTAGAGCTGGGATGCAGTCCTTCTGCCAGCAACAGCACGCCGGCCTTGCGCATGTCATCGCTGTACTTGCGCATAGCCGTCACCAGCTCCAAGGTCGGCGTGAAAATTTCCTGGGCTTCCACCGGAGCGGGCAAGGACATCATGAATCGCATTTGCGTAACCCTTTCTTGTCGGAGCGGTTCGCTAGTGGCAGCTTAGACTATTTTTCTGAGCCGACGCCGAGTTCATGGAATCGCTGCACGGCCTCGCTTTCGCCCAACTCTTTCAGACCCTTGATTGGCCGCACTTCAATTTCGCATTCAGTGGCATTGGGAAACGGGTTCGGGAAGCGCTTTGTCCATTCGAGCGCTTCTTCCCGCGACTTGGCCTGAATGATCGTGTAGCCGGCGATCAGTTCCTTCGCTTCTGTGTAAGGTCCATCCACCACCGTGCGTTTTTTGCCGGAATAGTGGATTCGCCAGCCTTTCGAACTTGGCTGCAGGCCTGATGCGTCTACCAGGGCGCCGGCTTTGGCCAGCTCCTCGTGGTATGTAGCCATCTCGGCGATCAGTTGCTCATCCGGCCTTACGTCCGCCTCTGTTTCCCTATTCGCTCGAACCATGATCATGAATCGCATCGTCGTCCCTCTTTTCGGTTTCCGTTGCGCCCGTAGGCTTCCATTCTGACGATGAATCAGGTTCAACGGAATTGACAGGAGCCCTAACGAGACTTCTGAAAAAATCAGACCGCCGAACCCAGAAAGTGCGCCAGCGCACCCAGGGATTCCACCAATTGCAGCGGGCAGCCCAGGATGAACAGACTGAGCCCGAGAATCTGAGCGTGCGACGATTGCCAGCCGGACAAGACGCTCCAAAACAGGAGGCCGACCACTTCGCGCAGAGCGAACCATACCGCGTCGCTCATGTGGCGGGAGACAAGGCCTGCTGCGTCCATGCTCAGCCCAAAAACGGCGGCTCCGGCGAAGGATTTCAGGGCCTGAGAGGTGGTCAGTTGGAATGCCATGTTCGCCTCCTGCGTGCTTCCTGGCTCTCTGTGTATATGACGATTTAAAGTGGCGAAATTCGACAGGCGGACAATTTTTTTGGCTAGGTTGGGAACTCGAGCCGCCTTCTTGCCGTACCCTTCCCCGTAAGCGGCTCAAACAAAAGGACTAACCTTTTGTTCGAAATACCGTCTACCATCCTTCACGTCAAATTCGCGAGGTGGCTCAAATGCGTATGGTCTTCATCGGTGTGGTACTCCTGGCGGCGTTGTGCAGCGGCTATTCTGCATACGCACAAGAGGCGCAAAAAGCCGCACCGGCTGCGGGCGGGCCGCTCAACGGACGGTGGACGGTCACTTCGGATTTTCACGGCACGCCCATCTATTTCAAGCTGGAGCTGGAACAGCACGGCGACAAGCTAACCGGCAATTTTGACGGAGACAAGTTGGAAGGGACGGTGATCGGCTCGGCCGTACAGTTTCTTGCCAAGGACGATCACGGCGGCAGCGAGGACGTAAAGGCAGCCCTAAAAGGCAACACGCTTTCGGGCACAGTCGTATTCGTCAACGGCGACGACCCAACACACCCGGAAACGCATCCGTTCACCGCAGCATTGGTTGCGCCGCGCTTCAGCGGGGCGCCAAAGCGGCACGAATTCACGCCCACCGTGTTCTACCGACGTTTTTCGCCGGAGAACAAACCCGTACTCACGGTTCAGCCCGGCGACACCATTCACACGACAACCGTGGATGCAGGCGGCACGGACGAAAAAGGTGTTACGCGAGTGTTGGGCGGAAACCCGGAGACAGGGCCGTTTTATGTGGAGACGGCGGCTCCGGGAGACACCTTGGTGGTGCACATCGTGAAGCTGCGCTTGAATCGCGACTGGGCCATCAGCGATGACGGAATTGTGGATCGCGCGACGGATAACGATCTTGCCGCGAAGAACAAGGATTTGTGGAAGAACGTGCGGTGGCACCTGGACCTTGCGAAAGGAACTGCTTCACCGGAAAAACCGGCGGAACATTTGACGAATTACTCCGTGCCGGTGCGGCCGATGCTGGGCTGCGTCGCCACCGCGGTGGGGCCCGCGCAGGCTCCTCCGGGAACGGGAGACTCCGGCCGCTTCGGCGGAAACATGGACTTCAACGAGATTGTGGAAGGCGCGACGATTTATCTTCCCGTGAGCAATCCAGGTGCGTTGCTCTACTTTGGAGATGGTCACGCAGTCCAGGGCGACGGCGAGTTGAACGGCAACGCGCTTGAAACCTCGATGGACGTCGAGTTGACGGTGGATGTGATTCCCGGCAAGTGGATTCGCGGCCCGCGTGTCGAGTCGGCGACCCACATCATGGCGATGGGTCTGGGAGGTTCGCTGGAGGACGCGTTGCGGGGTGCAACCGGCAGCATGGCTGCGTGGCTGAATGAAGACTACAAGTTGACGCCGTCGGAAGTGGCTCAGGTTTTGGGAACTGCCTCCGAGTATCGCATCAGCGAAGTGGCGGATCGCAACGCCGGGATCGTGCTGAGGATCAGCAAGGAACGATTGAAGGAATTGACGGCAGCGAAGTAGAGCAAGAGATTCATCGAGCGAAAACCACTCGATGAAAGCCGTACGTCGCTTCGCTCGGAATGACGACTTCCGAAAACGTAACGCCGGTTCAGTCGAGAGTGGAGCAGAACTCGATGATGCGGGTGCGTGCGGATTTTACCGCGGCCGGGAAGTTGGCTGCTGCGGCGGCGTCGAGCAGAAGAATGACGCGGTCGAGTTCGCCTTCACCGGAACGACCTGCCAATGCGAGGCGGAGTGGATGAAAGAGTTCGCGGCCGCGGATTTCGAGCTCCGATTTAAGCGCATCGACGATCTCGTTGAAGCGATCGGTCGTCAGCGGGGCGGGATCGAACAGGAGGTTCGCGAGTTTACGGATCACATCGCGCGCCGCGTAACGCGACAGGACGACGTGGGCGTCCGTAGCGGCGAGAACTTTCTGCGCGTCGTAGTGAAAAATCAGCGACAACAAATTATCGAGGGCCGCGTGGTCTGAAGATTTTGGGCCGAGCAGCGCGGCAGCTCGCTCGCACCATGCTGTTTGCTGTTCGCTAGGATCGCCGGTCAGCCAGGCATGTGCTCGAAGGATTTGCAAAATGTCAGCAGCGTTAAACTCGTTTTCAGCGGGACCAGATTCCGCAGTCATCGCGCCGGATTGCAGGGGAATGTTTGGCCGGCGGAAACGCTGAGTGTGGCGACGACGTGGGCGGCGATGGCCTCGCCGCGGCCGATGGCGTCCACGCCCTCATTGGTTTTTGCCTTCAGATGAATCGTTTCCGGCGTCACGCGCAGGGAGTTAGCGAGGGCTTCGCGCATTTTCGGGAAATGCGGGCCTAGTTTAGGTTTTTCGGCGATGACGACAGCGTCGACGTGTTCGATCTTCAGCGCTCTTTCATCCAGAAGTTTGCGCGCATGTTCAAGAAACATCAGGCTGTTGGCGCCCTTCCACTTGGGATCGGTGTCGGGAAAGTGCGTACCAATATCACCGAGGCCCGCTGCGCCGAGCAACGCGTCACACAGCGCGTGGGCAAGGACATCGCCGTCGGAGTGGCCGACCGGGCCCTTGTCGAAGGGAAGCCTGATACCGCCCACGATAAGCGGACGGCCTTCCGCGAGGCGGTGCAGATCGTAACCAATGCCGCAGCGGACCGAGCTCATAGACTGGAACCCAATTCCTGAGGGGCCAAAACCCCCGATTCTTGCCAAGCACAATTGTCGGAGTTGAAGCTCCGACCCCCTAAAGACAGTTTCTGAGGGCTCATGCTTTGTGGGCCTTGGCGCGTTCTAGGTCGAGGTAGAAGCGGGCGAGTTCCATGTCGGCGGGCTTGGTGATTTTGATATTGCGCTCGGTGCCGTGCACGACGTGAACTTCATGACCGAGACGTTCGACGATGCCGGCTTCGTCTGAGGCATTGACCTGATCGGCGAAAGCTTTGGCAAAGGCTTCCTTGAGCAATTTGGTGCGGAAGACTTGAGGTGTTTGCGCGAGGACCAGGCGTTCCCGTGG
>DASSYL010000112.1:0-5807 GCA_035703315.1 Candidatus Acidiferrum sp.
GGTACAAAAAGCAGCCGACGGACTGCTCGCTCAACTGGAGAAACTGCAAACGTCCAATCCCAACCAGCCCGTGGCTTTGATCGCCGACGGCGAACTTAGCTCCGCTGTCACGGGCGACGGACTCGGCGGCCGCAACTCTGCTTTCGTGCTTGCCTGCGTCGAAAAAATCGCCGGCAAGCCCATCGTGGTTCTCAGCGCGGGCACCGACGGCATAGACGGCAACAGCCCCGCCGCCGGTGCGGTAGCCGACGGTCACACTCTCGCTCGCGCCCAGCATGCCGGACTCGATCCCGCGGATTTTTTTCCGCGCAGCGACTCATTCCGTTTCTTCGACCAACTCGGCGACGCCATCGTCACCGGCCCCACTGGCAACAACCTCCGCGACCTTCGTCTTCTCATTTCCTTTCCGCCGCAAGAAAAATGAATGAAGCCGACAGCAAAGTTTTTATGTCTCTGCAATGCGCCGCAAAAAAAAAGCGCCCCGGATTTCCGGGGCGCTTCCGAGTCAATACAAGGGAATTAGCTTTAACGGGGCTTTTGCGCTCCGTTCGCATCGAGCATCATCAGCGATGAACTTCCCACCGCCTCGCTCGCCGAACGCGCGCCCGCTTCCAGCGTGAAGAGTCCTTCCGTTGCCGACCCCGCAAACAACGAACCGCTGTTGTTCGCGCGCACCAGAGGGAAGTAGCCTTCAGCCAGCGGATCGTTAATGCGCTGCCAGGTTTTACCGCTGTCGAATGACGCGACCAACCCGCGCCGCTGCAATGCCACTAGCCGTGCACTGCCTGCGCCCGCTGCATCCTGGAACTGCAAGTCGCGAATTTCCGCGCGGCTCCAGTTGCGGCCCGCGTCATGCGAAGTGTAGAGGCCCATGTTGGTGGTGATGAAAAGATTGTCGTCGTCCATGCGGCGCAGGCGCAGGTTGCCGGCCGAAGCGAACGAAAGTTCCTTTGCTTCCCAGCGTGCACCGCCGTCCGCCGAATAGAGAAGGTTCTTGAGTGAAACAGCCCACACTTGTGAGCCGTCATTGGAAACTTCGAGCGACTGCGTCGGCAGTTTCACCAGCGCTTCGGACGCCGCGTGCTTCCACGTTGCGCCCTTGTCGGTCGAAACCAGAACGCCGCCGGTCGTCGCCGCAAACCATTTGCTGCCGCCATACGTCAGTTCGTTTACCTGGAAAGCCAGCTGCTGCGGAACAACTTTCTTGGGCAACGGCTTCTTGGCAACGGGCGCTGCCTTCTTGCCCTTCGCTGGCGCTTTTGCGCTAGCTGCTGCAACTGCCGCCGGCGCTTCAGGAACGAACAATCCCGCTTTCACCCACTTGTTCGTAGTCTCGTCGTACTTCATCAAACCGCCGTTGGCGAGTGATGCCCACCAGCCGGTCGGCATTCCATAAACGTGGCGCATATCCGTCCGCTTCAATCCGGGGCCCAGCGTGGCCCAGCTTACGCCGCCATTTTTCGTGGCGAGAAATGCGTTGGTGTCGAAGGTCAAAACCACGAGCGCGTGATCAGGATGTTCGCGGTCAATCGCGACGTCCAGAATGTGCTGGTGGTGAAAACCGTTGTTCGCTGCAGCAAAGGTTGTGCCGCCGTTTTCGCTGATCTGCACACCTTGCCGCTCAGTACCGATGATGACGCGCTGTGGATTGCGCGGATCGATCAGAATTGCGTTCACGACCCAGTCGAGCGGAGTCAGGCGCTTCCACTGATCGACGCCTTCATTGGTAGTTTTCCAAAGGCCGCTGGTGGTTCCGGCATAGAGCGTGTCCGGATTTTTCGGGTCCTGGCGAATCAGCTGAGTGCGGCGATAGATAAACGGAATACCGCCATAGCGCTTCCAATTTTGTCCCGCGTCCACGCTGCGATAGATTCCGGAGCAAGCCGTCGCGTGCACGTTCGAAGGATTCGCGGGATCGACGATGACCGTCATCACGTCGGAGTCGTCAATCATGCCCGCTTTAATGGATGTCCAGTTTTTGCCGCCATCCGTGGTTTTCCACGGCAGGTGATACGTGCCCGCATAAATTGTGTTGGCGTCGTTGGGATCAAATGCAAGCGAATCGAAATTGCGCAAATCTTCGTGATTGGTGGGGGTGATGCGTTCCCAGGTGTTGCCGTCGTCGTTTGAACGGTATACGCCGGTCAGCGAACCGGCCACAAAAAGTTTCGGATTTGTTGGAGATTGCGCGAGCGCGCGCACCGTTTCCTTGGCAAGACCGATCAATTTCCAGCTGCGGCCTGAATCATCGCTGCGATACACGCCGCCACCACCGGAGTACAACGTCCAGGTGCTGGCATAAAGACGTTTCGAATCGCGCGGGTCCACGATGATGTGCGTGATCACGTCGTCCTGGCCGGCACCGATGCGGCTCAGCAAGTTCCAGTGCTCGCCCTCGTCGCTCGAGAAGAACACGTGGCCGTCCGATGTACCGAGGAAAACCTTGTTTACGTCACGCGGGTCGGCTGCGAGCGAGATCACCGTCCCGCCTGCCGGTCCGACTTGCCGCCATTGCTGCGCCGGGCTGGCCACCGCGGCAGCCAAGGCGAGTGCGACTGCGCCAAACCACTTCGAATGGATACGCATACTTAGGCATTCTCCCAAAGGGGGCTTGAGCCCACAAGGCAGGAGTGTAGGGTATGTTCTGGATGCTCGCGCCTGTCCTAAGGACCAGATTCGGGGCAGTTTATTTATAGTTCTAGTACTCCGGTGGCGGAATGTCAGGGAGTGCAACTTTCCTGCCATCGCAGTGTTCTATTCTTACGAGAGGGTCATATCCTTCCGGCGAGGCGCGAGAACCGATACCCTAACGAGGGCGCCCCGAGTCAGGGGATGTTGGCAATGAACACCAGAATGCTTTTGCAACAAACCAGGTTTCTCGCGCTTTCTTTTGCGGGGCTGCTGTCATTGGCTGCGGCCGGACTTCGCGCGCAAGACGCGCCGCCGCAGGAATATCCGCAAGACCAAACTTACCAGGACCAAGGTCCCGAGGCGCCCAATAGCGACATCAATTACAACCTAGACCCGAAGCAGGATCCGCCGTCGAGAGTCGCTCGTTTGAGCTACATCGATGGCAGTGTGTCTTTCCAGCCGGGCGGGCAGGGCGATTGGGGAGCGGCCACGCGCAATCGCCCCGTAACCATTGGCGACAAAATCTGGTCGGACAATAATTCACGCGCAGAGCTGCAAGCGGGCCAGGCTTCGATTCACGTTTCGAGCATGACGGCTTTGTCATTCCTGAATCTCGACGATCAGACCACGCAGATGCGGCTCGCCGAAGGCACTATTAATTTCCGCGTGCGTGAAATGCGCGAAGGCGATGTCTATGAAGTGGACACGCCAAATCTTACTTTCACGGTCACGCAGGCCGGCGCTTTTCGTGTGGAAGTGAACGAAAACGGAGACGGGACGCGCGTTACCGCGATTCGCGGTGAGGGCCAGGTGATCGCGAACGGCCAGAGCTACACCATCCACGCCGGCGAGCGCGGGGAATTTAACGGCACCGACAATGTCAGCTACTTTGTCGCGAGCGCGCCTGCGCCTGATGATTTCGATCGCTGGTCAAACGACCGCGATCGCCGAGAGGACAACTCGGTTTCCGCTAAGTACGTTTCGCGCGACGTCCCTGGTTATTCGGACCTCGACGACAACGGCACTTGGAACGAAGAACCGGACTACGGAGCCGTGTGGTATCCCAACACGGTGAGCGTGGGCTGGGCGCCGTACAGCTACGGCTACTGGAATTACATTGGGCCATGGGGCTGGACGTGGGTGGACTATTCGCCGTGGGGCTTTGCGCCTTATCACTACGGCCGCTGGGCCTACATTGGGAATCGTTGGGGCTGGTGCCCGGGTCCTTACTACGCGCGGCCGATTTATGGACCGGCTTTCGTCGGATTTCTAGGCGGCTCGCACTGGGGCGTGGGATTTGGCTTCGGCGGAGGGATCGGCTGGTTCCCGCTCGGCCCGCGGGAATGCTATCGGCCGTGGTATCGCACCAGCGGCGCTTACTACCGCAACGTAAATATTCACAACACGTACATTCGCAACCCGAATGTCTTCAACGGTCGCGGAAACTTTAACTATGCGTATGCGCGCAACGCGCGAGCCGTTACGGTGGCTTCGCGGAATAATTTCGTCGGCGGCCACGCCATCAATCGCGGCGCGTTCCGCGTCACGGAAGCAAACCTGCGAGGCGCACAAGTAACGAACCGCGCGAACTTTTCGCCCACACGGCAAAGCTACATGGGCGCTTCTGCGAATCGCGGCCCTATCGCGCGGCCTTCGGCGGCGGTGCAGAACCGCTACGTCATGGCGCGCACGACGCCAGGTGCCGCAGCTTCGCACATGCCGGTTCGTACGTTTAGCGGAAATAACAACCGCGCTGGACGCGGCGGATTCAATTCTGATCGCCCGGAGATAGGACGCGCGGCACAAATGGGAGCAGCAGCAAACAGCAACCGCCCGGGTTTCGCCAACGGAAATCGTGGCGCGAACTTTCCCAGTAATGGAGGCCGCTCCGACGCCAGTCGCCCCAACATCAACCAAAATGGAGGACAGTTTGGCGGCAACCGCGGCGGCTCGAACGCGAACAACCCGAACATGGCCGCACGGCAGCGCGAACTGGCGCAAGACAAACCCCAGTCGCGCATGCGCAACGTTCCCGGTGAATCGGGCACACGCAACTGGTCCGCGCAGGGCAACTCTACCGATCGTGGACGAGCCCCGTCAGGTTTCGCATCCGATTCGCGCAATGACGTCGCGCGCAACAACAACACCGCCCGCAACGCTCGTCCCTCGTGGGCCAATGACTCTAACGGTTCGAATCGCCCGACCGGCGCCAACCATGATCGCTCTTACCGGGCGCCGCAGCGTGGCTCCGGCGGATCCGCGAGCGACCGTCCGAACTATCCGAACGGCAACAGCGGCCGTTCGTACAATCCTCCGCAACGCGGTTCCGTTGGCAATAATGACCGTCCGTCATACAGTAACGGCGGCAACCGCAGCTACCCGCAACCGAATTATGGGAATCGCGGTCCTTCGCAGCCTTCTTACGGAAACGGAAATCGCGGCAACTCACAGCCAAGGAGTTATTCCGCTCCGCCACGTTCGAACTCTGCTCCTTCTCGCTCTTACTCTGCGCCCGGCCGCGGTTACAGCGGCGGAGGAGGCGGTGGAGGCCGGGCGAGCGGCGGTGGCGGAAGCCCACGCAGTTCCGGAGGCGGAAGTAGTCCCCGCGGTGGCGGCGGTGGCAGCAGTCACGGCGGAGGCCGTCACTAAGGCAACGCGTAGAAAAAGTTTTAGTCGGAAATTAAGTGCAACGAGCCCGCGTTTCCCTTGCGGGCTCTTGCTTTTTCGGTCGCAGCGTTAGGATGCAACTCCTTCTTCGGTTTCGGGTTATATCGCGTAGCTACACGGTACTCAGTCGGGTGATTCCCCTCAGGAAACGCGGTGAATTCCCGATGTCTCCCGGCCCCAAGTCCAGTGTTAGTGTGAAAGGAAGCCAAGCTCTGTTCCCCAGAAAAGGTTTGCCAAGCGCGGTCTCTGACAGTCATCGTCGCGCTTTCAGGAGAGATCGAACATGCGCAGCTTTAGTCCCAAATGGTGCATCACGTGGCTGACCAGCCTTGCCGCCATGCTTGTTTTGACATTTCTAGCCGCACCCTCCCGCACCGTGGCCCAGGATCAGCCGCCTTATCAAGACCAACAGGGCGACGACCAAGACGATCCGCCGACGCGGGCGGCGCGGCTTAGCTATACCGGCGGCTCGGTCTCATTCGCTCCGGCTGGCAGCGACGAATGGGTCA
>DASSYL010000313.1:0-5509 GCA_035703315.1 Candidatus Acidiferrum sp.
GCCGCGACTGATCCGCAACGACCGGCGCTGCACCAACGATATCCGCGATACAGAATCCGCTCGAGCGACGTAATTGACCTGTCGTTTCGCTTCACGCCGGAGTTCAATCAAGAAGTTACGGTCCAACCGGACGGCTACATCCAGGCGCGCGGGCTTCAAAACGACGTCTATGTGCAGGGCCTGACCGTAACCGAGATGACGACCGCGTTGCAGAAGGCCTATTCCAACATTCTCAATGAGCCGGAAATCAGCGTGACATTGAAGGACTTTGACCGGCCCTATTTTGTCGCCGGTGGATTGGTAGGCAAGCCAGGTAAGTACGATCTACGAGGTACCACAACGGCCACGCAAGCGGTGGCTATGGCCGGCGGATTCGCCGATGGTGCCAAGAATTCGCAGGTCGTGTTGTTTCGCAAGTCGAATACCGACGAATGGATGGAAGTGAAGGTACTGAATCTCAAGGAAGTGCTGAAGGGCAAGAATCTCAACGAAGACACGGTTTTGCAGCCGGGCGACATGTTATACGTGCCGAAGTCTACTTGGTCAAAGATCGAGAAATTTTTGCCACGATCGTCGCTCGGAGCGTATTTCAGTCCCGCAATGTTGTAGCGCGCAACCCAAGTCCCTGCCGAGTGCCGCGCCATTGCCCAGTCAGAAGAGAAGTAACGTCCTATGCGAAGGATAGTTCTCATCGTCGTTGCTGAGATTGCGCTGTTGGTTTTCGGCGTCGTCGCGTTCGCGCAGCAGCCGACTTCGGCAGCTGTGGGACAACCGAATCAGCAGCCCGCTGTGCCCAGCCAACGGTACACGCTGAAGGCGACCGATGTGCTTGGACTAACGTTTCGATACACGCCAGACTTCAACCACGACACCATTGTGCAGGCAGACGGCTTCGCGCAGCTGAAGGGATTACCCAACGCGGTGCACATCCAGGGAATGACCGTTCAGGAAGCGCAACGTGAAATCGTGAGGGCTTACGCGACTATCCTCAAAGATCCCGATGTAACCGTAACGCTGAAAGACTTTGAGAAGCCATACTTCGTAGTGAGCGGCTCGGTTAAAAATCCCGGCAAGTTCGACTATCGCGATCGCACCACCGTGATGCAAGCGGTCGCCATCGCGGGGGGATTCGACAATTCGGCGAAGCATTCTCAGATACTGCTGATGCGACGCTATTCCAATGATCTGGTGCAGGTGACGATGGTCGACGTGCGCCAGGTGATGAAGGGGAAAGACCTGAACAAGGACCTGGAAGTCCGGCCCGGCGACACAATTTTCGCGCCGAAGAGCGCATTTGCGAAGTTTGCTCCGTTCATTCCATCCAGCTCCGTGGGCATGTACCAGCACTAACGACAACCGGTCGAGGAAGAGTGACTTATGAGAGGAAATGAGCTTGTCGTTCGCGATCGACGGGAGATTCAACCTAGCGTTTTTACGCCCCGCGACTTGATCTTAGTGGCATTCCGCAGGCGCAAGACGATCGGCTACACGTTCGTCGCGATCATGCTAGGTGCGGTACTTGCGGTAATCCTGCTGCCCAGTAAGTACGAGTCACAAACCAGCATTCTGGTTCATAGAGAGCGGGTCGATCCGCCACTGAGCGCGGAACAAACCGGCACACTGCAGCAAATGGCTCCGGCGTTGACGGAGGAGGATATCAACTCCGAGGTTGGGCTGCTGCAAAGTCAGGATCTTCTCGAAAAAGTGGTAATCGCTTGCGGACTAGAAGATCGGATGCACCCATCGATCCTGAGCACGGTCTTTCAAATGCGCAAGCAAACGCCGGAAGAGCGGCGCGCTGCGGCGGTCGATAAACTGCGACGCGATCTGCGCATCGAGCCCATTAAGAAGTCCTTCTTGATCTCCGTTTCCTACGCTTCCCCGGATCCCCAACTCGCCGCCAATGTGCTCAACACTTTGGGAAACGACTATCTGGAAAAGCACGCGGCAGTGCGGCGGCCGGCGGGAACACAAAAGTTTTTTGAAGTTGAGGTGGACCGTTACCGCCAGCAATTGACGGACGCACAAAACTCTTTGGCCGATTTCAACCGCAAGGAAGGGCTGGTGACCGCGCAGACCGAAAAGGACGCGGCCGTGCCAAAGCTCGCAGAGTTTGAGTTCAACATGCGGCAGACCCAAGCAGCCATTCCGCAAGCAGAAGAGCATGTCCACAATTAGGAACGCCAGTTGACCAACACGCCCCAGCGTATCACCACCGAGCTACGTAACAGCGACAACGCCGTGCTGATGCAGCAGCTGAAATCGTCGCTGGTAAATTTGGAGCTGCAACACACCGACCTGACCCACAAGTACGCTCCCACGGACCGCCAGGTAAAAGAAGTCGAGCAACAAATTGAACAAGTTCGCAGCACGATTGCTGCGCAGGAGAAGGCGCCGGTAAAGGAAGAGACAACCAACGAAAATCCGACGTTTGCGTTGGTTCGCGAAGAACTGGTGAAAGCCCGCGCAGAACTGGCCTCGCTCAAAGCACTGTCGACTTCCTACACCAAGGTGGGAGCGGCCTACCAGACAACGGCCATCGAACGAGACCAGAAGCAGCTGGAGCAGCAAGAACTGCTGCGCAACGTGAAAACGGCGGAACAGAACTACCTCTTATATCTGAACAAAAAAGAAGAGGCACGAATCTCCGACGCGTTTGACCAAAAAAGAATTGTGAACGTATCGATCGCCCAGGCTGCGAGTGTGCCGGCATTCCCGTCCAACCCGGCGTCGCTTGTCCTTTCTATCGCGGCAGTGCTCGGCTGTCTGCTAGGAGCCGGCGCGGCGTTTGTCCACGAACAGATCGATTCTTCGATGGGCTCGCCTGATCAGGTCGAGGCGTATCTGAACATGCCGGTTCTTGCCGCGATGCCCGAAGAAGTGCCGTTACGGCGATTGCCCAACATTTAGCAAGCGGGCCACGCCATGCGAATTGGTCCAGCCCTTCGGTCGATTTTGCAAAAGCAAACTGCGGAAGCAAAGCGTGTGGCTTTTTAGAGGATCAGCGAGCGAGGACAATTGTGAGCAGAAACTTTGAGATTCTCCAAAGGGCGGGGAAGGTGCGTGGTCTTTTCGCAGCCGATCCGGAGACGCTGCCGAATTTTACGCCGCATCGGGCACCTAGTGTGGCCCGTGAGCCGGCGCCTGACATTCCGGCTGGCCGCCGCTTGCAGCTCGGATTGGAAGGGGCTGGCCGCGAGGAAGCAATCCGATTGGTCCATCGTGTGTTTTTGTCGCCCGGAGTGGACGGCCCTCGCACTGTTGTTTTTTCAGGAGTCGAGCGCAAGGTCGGCTGCACCTGGAATTGCGCATGGGCAGCTCGTGCACTCGCGGCCCACGTTTCGGGACGGGTCTGTGTGGTAGACGCAAACCTGCGGCACCCGGCTTTGCATCGCGAATTCGGGCTGGGGAATTCGCATGGCCTCGTGGGAGCGCTTTCCGAAAAAGGCGCGGTCACCAGCTACGCCAGCCAGTTGGGCGACACCAATCTCTGGATTTTGCCCGCTGGTACGGATGGCTCCGATTTGTCGCGGGTTTGCACACCGATGGAGATGGACCTGCGCGTGAGTGAGCTGGAATCGCAATTCGAGTTCGTCTTGATCGATTCTCCCGCGCTGAACCTGTATGCGGATGCGCTTGCACTAGGCCAAATGTCGGACGGGCTGGTGCTGGTGTTGGAGTCCTCTTCCACTCAACGCCTTTCGGCACGCCGGGCAAAGCAAAATGCCGACGCCCATCGAGTGAAAGTGTTCGGCGCCGTCTTGAATCGATTTTCGCAGAAAGTGCCAGACCTGGTTACCCGGATACTGAAATGAACTCACCTAGGCCAATCATGGATTCAAATCACAATGAAACGCCGGCGGCTGTCGTCTCGGTCAGCGGCAGTGCTTTCGACCGATTCATCGAGTCGCTGCGAAAAAACCAGTCGAGGATTGCAATCGCCGGAGCTGACCTCGTGCTTGCGATGGTGTCGTACTGGGTGTCGGTCAATCTGTTTCGAGACATCCGCGGACAGATCTGGTCGACAGAAGTGCTCTCGGCCACGCTTGGAATTCTTTTGACGTGCCGGTTGGTAGGCTTACTGTCGGCTGGGCTCCCGGGCACTTCGCTGCGTTATCCGAGTTCGTCGGACGTGCTGCGCGTTATTCGTGGCGTCTCCATCGGCAGCGTGCTGTTTCTCATAGTCTCGCGCGCCGCACCGTTCCGTCATGAGTTGCCCGCCGCACTATTTGTGCTGGACGCGGCAATCCTCGTATCCCTTTGGGGACTACTCCACTGTGGTGTGCGGTTGCTCGGTTCGCTGCGCGCCGCGCTTCGCAAAAAGGGGAAGCGCGTGCTCATCGTCGGCGCCGGCGATGCCGGCATGAGTCTTGCGAAGGAACTGACATCCGATCCGGCGGCTCCCTGCATACCGGTGGCGCTGGTGGATGATGACAAAACGCGCACGGGTCGCAACGTCTATGGCGTTCCCATCGCTGGCGCGATTGACGATCTGCCCGCAGTCGCCAGCCAAAGTCACGCCGACGAGGTTCTGATTTGTATTCCGAGCGCGACTCGACCGGAAATGAGCAGAATTTTGTCCGCTTGTCGGCAAGCCGACCTGCCGGTCCGCACTCTTCCCACCCTTACCGAACTAATCGATGGTCGCGTTTCTCAGAATGAGCTGCGCACGCCAAACATCAGTGACCTTCTCAACCGTGAGGAAGTGCATCACGACGCCGAAGAAATCGCAAAGATTGTCCGCGGCAAAACCGTTTTGGTCACTGGCGCCGGTGGGAGCATCGGCTCAGAACTGTCCCGCCAGATCGCTTCTGGATCGCCCGCCAAACTCCTTTTGCTGGATAAGTCCGAGAACAGCCTTTTCTATATTCACCGCGCGCTACGCGACCGATATCCGGACCTGCTGCTCCGGCCGTTGCTGATCGACCTGACTTGTCGGGACTTCGTGGACGAGTTCATGCACGAAGAGAAGCCTGAGGTCGTATTCCATGCGGCTGCTCATAAACACGTTGGATTGATCGAACTCCATCCCCATGAAGGCATTCGCAACAACGTGCTCGGAATTCGCAACATTGCCCTGGCGGCTTTGCGCTGCGGGGCGGCGCTCTTCGTTAATATTTCCTCGGATAAAGCGGTGAATCCCAGGAACTTCATGGGTTGCTCCAAGCGCTTGACGGAGATGTTCATTCAGGATTTGACCCGCAGTAATGTGACCCGTTTCATGAATGTCCGTTTCGGAAACGTTGCAGGTAGCACCGGCAGCGTGCTGCGCCTTTTCTGGGAGCAAATCCAAAAAGGCGGGCCGCTGCTGGTTACCGATCCGCGCGCTTCGCGCTATTTCATGACCATTCCCGAAGCCGTCTTCTTGATCCTGCAAGCCGCTCGGCTCGGTCGCGGCGGAGAAACCTTCGTATTCGAGATGGGAGAGCCGATCAACATCTACGAGCTAGCCAAAAATATCAGCCTGCTTGCCGGCATGAAACCGGGCAAGGAAGTACCGATTCACTTC
>DASSYL010000282.1:0-3442 GCA_035703315.1 Candidatus Acidiferrum sp.
TCTTCAACCATTGTAGCGGAGGCGAAAACCGCGGGATAGATACCCCACCAGGTGTTTTTTCCTAAGTCCGGGAACACGGGAGTTAAGGGAAGTGGTTTTTTGGATCGAAAGGACTCATCGGCGGAAGTGGCGTGCAGGTGACCGCAGCTGGAGTACCGTGGCCAAAAGTGGCAAACACAGGACTTACAGTCCCTACCATGAGAGGAGTGTGCGGCAAGAGTAGCCTTCTTTTCATAAGCTCCTCCCAGCAACTTGCCCTCGGGGTGCGTTTTGCGAATTTGGGGGCCGGAACGAGCTCGATGGGCTCCCGACACGAAGGACGATCGTTTTGCCTTGGACCCTAAACTCTCAACTTTGAACTGCTCACGGTTTCGCGGGATAGGTCTGGTACTTGGCGACATCCACGTGCCGCCACTCGCCAGCCTGAATGCCTTCGCGGATCTGCGTCGGCGTCTTGCCCTTCCTGGTTTGTTCGTAGGAGTACAGCGCCTCGGACATACAGATGTTGCAGCCGGAACCGTGCTTGCTTGTGAAGCAGTCCAGCAAACTTCCGTGGCCGACACTGCGGTCGCAATGGCAGTAGCACGGTTGCTGGTACAATACCTTTTTCACTTTGGCCGCCACCGCGTAGGAATTTTTCACAACTGCATTGTCGAACTCCGCGGGATCCATCGTCTGCGGCAGCTCGCCCGGCGGCAGTTGCGTGTGGTAGGCCGGAACCGGTTCATCCGCCGCAGCGCCGTTTTGCTGCGCAGCCGAGTGCGCGCTCATCGGAATCAAAACCGCGACCGCCATGCCCGCAAAAAGAACTGCGCCCGCCAGCCACTCGCGTTTCATTTGCATTGGCTCTCTCCCGTCGCACGAAGAATATCGTAGCCGCTTTTCGCAATTTCGCTTTTCGGATTTCGGGGCTTTGTTTCCGTGTTACTTGCCCGAAGATGCCGTAAACGAATCGTCGCCGCGGCCGCGCCGCCGCACATCGATTCCCAGACGTTTGATTTTCTGGTTGAGCGTCGAAAGCGGAATCAAGAACCGCTCCGCCGCTTCGGTTTGATTCCATCCGCTGCGGTCCAGCATATCCACAATCATGCGGCGTTCGATTTCATCCATGATCTGGAACAGCGAAGGGTGCTGCGGCTGGTCCGCGCCAGTCCGCGAACCCGGCTCGCCCGGCAGCGGCGGCATGAACTCGGATAGCTGCAGCCGCACGCCCTTCACAATTTCCTTGCTGCGGATGCTCTCCGGCAGCAAGTCGGCGTCGACGCGCTCCGTCGTCGAAAGAACCACGGCTCGCTCCACGACATTTTCCAGTTCGCGCACGTTACCGGGCCAGTCGTAATCCATCATCAATTTCATGGCGGCAGGCGTAAATTGTCGCATCGGTTTGCCGTTTTCCTCGCAGTAGCGCAAGAGAAAATGCGCCAGCAGCATCGGCACATCTTCGCGGCGGTCGCGCAGCGGCGGCAGCGTCAGGTGAATCACATTGAGGCGGTGGTACAAATCTTCGCGGAAGCGCCCTTCGCGCACCAGCGTTAGCAGCTCGATATTGGAAGCCGCGACGATGCGGACATCCACTTTGATCTGTTCGGTGCCGCCGAGGCGCATGAATTCGCGTTCCTGAATGACGCGCAACAGCTTGGCTTGTGTTTCCGGACTGATCGTCGCGATTTCATCGAAAAAAATCGTTCCCTGATCCGCGACCTCGAACAAACCCTTTTTGGAAGAGACGGCGCTGGTGAATGCGCCTTTCACGTGCCCAAAAAGCTGCGACTCCAGCAAATCCACAGGAATCGAGCCGGTGTTCACGGGTACGAATGCCTTGTCCGCGCGCGGCGAAGCTGAGTGGATCGCCTTGGCAATGAGTTCTTTGCCGGTGCCACTTTCTCCGCTGATCAAAACCGTTGAACGCGACGGCGCCACCTGCGTAACCAGGTCCAGCAGCGTCAGCATCTTTTCGCTCTTGCCGATAATGCTGGGAAAGCTCGAGCGCTGCTTCAGTGCGCGCTTCAGGTGCACGTTCTCTTCGCGCAGCCGCCGCGATTCCACCGCCTGCGCCACCTGCGCCAGCAATTCGTCGTTGGACCACGGCTTGGTGATATAGTCGAGCGCGCCGCCCTTGAAGGCAGCGCGCGCCATATCAATCGAACCGTATGCGGTAATCAGCACCACAGGAAGGTCGGGGTCGCGCCGTCGCACTTCCCTCAATAAATCCAGCCCATTGCGGTCCGGCAGGCTCACGTCCAAAAGCATCAGATCGAACGGCCGCTCTTCCAATTTTCCCAGTCCGGACTCGCCGGTTTCGGCGCTCGACACGCCATAACCTTCGCCCGTTAGCAGCAGCTCCAGCCCTTCTCGAATTTCAGATTCATCGTCAACGACGAGAATTGCACCTTTAGACATGAACCGGCTTTCTCACTGCGGGGAACTCGACGTGGAACGACGTGCCTTTGCCTGGCGCGGAGCGAACGTCCACTTTCCCAGCGTGTTCTTTGATGATTCCGTAGCTCACGGAAAGCCCAAGTCCCGTGCCTCGCCCACTGGCCTTGGTGGTAAAAAAGGGATCGAAAATCCGGTGAATGTGTTCACGCGGAATTCCGGCTCCGGTGTCCACCACTTCGATTTCCACACTCCCGTTGTGCGCGTTGGTGCGTACTTCCAGAATGCCGCCGGAGGGCATGGCATCGCGCGCATTCAGGAACAGGTTCAAGAAAACCTGTTGAAGTTTGTTGGCAGAGCCGCGCACTGCCGGCAACCCTTCCGACAAATTCTTCACCACTTGAATCTGAGAAGTTTTTAGCGGATGGGACACCAACGCCAGCGTATCTTCGACCACCCGATTGACGTCGATGTTCGCCGTTTCCGCAGCGCCAGTACGCGAGAAATTCAGCAGATTGTTGACAATCTCGCTGGCGCGGAACGTCTGCTTCACGATTTTTTCGATGATGGAATGACGCGGATCGCTTTCCGGCATCTGCTTCGCAAGCATCTGAATGTAATTCGAGATCACCGCCAGCGGCGTGTTCACTTCGTGTGCCACGCCCGCCGCTAGCAACCCCAACGATGTCAGCTTTTCCGTTTGCGACATCTGCTCTTCCATGCGCTCGCGCTGCGTTACGTCATCGAACAGCAGCAGCCGACCGATGTGTTCGCCGGACTTGCTCACCAGAGGGGTAATGGAGACGTTAAGGGTCAGTGTTTTTCCTTGATGTTGCAGTCTCTGTTTATAGATGCCGGTGATCTGCTCTTCGTCGCGGCGGGCGGCAATTTCCACGGCGAGCTCCGGCGGGAGCAGCGCGTCCAGCTTCGCCCCCACTGCGTCCTGCCTCAGGACGCCAAAAAGCTGTTCCATCCGGGTGTTCCAACTCTCCACAATTCCGCTTAAATCCACCGCCAGCACGCCAACGTTGAGCGATTCGACGATGTTTTCGCTGAAGTCTTTCAA
>DASSYL010000538.1:0-3447 GCA_035703315.1 Candidatus Acidiferrum sp.
GATAGGGATGGCATCACGCGCGACTCGCAAGAGAACGCAGAACGCCACACGCTGATTATGTGGAATGAACTAAAACCTTCATGACACCTGCTTGCTGGGCGTAGCGGACAGCGGCGGGAGCTTGGCCGAGGGGAAAAGTGCGCGCAATCAAGGGGCGCGGATCGACTTTGCCCGAACGCAGAAGCGCGATGGCTTTGTCGAAGGGGCCACAGCGGGAGCCGACGATGGTGAGTTCCTTGACGACTGTGGGCCAGGTTTCGACGGGAGCGGCGCCATGAAACGTGGATTTGAGGACGATGGTGCCGCGCGGGTCGGTCATTTGCTGAGCTAGCGTGAGGCCCGTAGGAGAGCCTGTGGCTTCCACCACCAAGCCGAATGTATGTTTTATATGACTGAGGTCGGTCGCATCTCCGTGTACTTTTCTGGTTTCGATTCTTGCAGTGCGCGCGAGTGCGAGTTTTGCATCGTGTTTTCCGTAAAGAACGACACGGGGCAGTTGCGAGCGCAGGACCCGTGCGATCAGTTGGGCGAGTTTACCGTCGCCCAGAACGGCTGCTTCGCGGAATTTCTTCACTGAAACCTGATCGAGAATTTCGCAGGCCGCGGCGAGCGGCTCAACGAAGGCCGCTTGCTCGTCGCTCACCACGTTCGGAATGACGTGGAGATTTTCGAGAGGCAGAGTCAGATATTCTGCGAACGCGCCGTCATGGTTGACGATGCCGAGAACCTTACGGCGGGCGCAGTGCCGCGTAAGACCACGCTTGCAATAGAGGCAGATAGGACGAAAGCTCAAGGCGTGGCAGGCGATATTGATTTCACCCACGACGCGTTTGCCCAACCAGCGTTGCTTTTCGTACGCGCTAATGCCTGCGACGTTCTGCACCTCTCCGACAAATTCATGTCCCGGGGTGCCGCGAAAATTGTGGTAGCCGCGCAGAATTTCGACGTCAGTATTGCAGATGCCAGCGAGATGGACACGAATGAGCGCCCAGCCAGGCCGCAATTTTGGAATAGGCTTGCGGTTAGCGAAAAGTTGGTGGTTGCGGACGACGAAGGCCAACAAGGGAATCTACTTTTCGGATTTTTCTGAAAGAGCGCGACGCGAAGGAGACGCCATGCGCTCAAGCAGCTCAAATTTTGCCTCGAGCCGAATCAGTCGACGGTCGAGCTCGGTGAAAGTCGTGGCCAGGCCGTCCACCTGGGTGGTGAGGTTTTCCATGCGTTCTTCCAGCAAGATAATCTTGCGGATTGCCGCGTAAGCGCTAGCGGCCCAGTTCATGATGGGCTTTGCGGTATTGCTTCAGCGTCCGATCGACGTGAGCAATCGTTTCGTCGAGCCGTTTAATCATGCGGTTGGCCGCCTCGTTCGCGGCTTTGGCCAGGACGGAAAGTTCTTCCTCGGTTTCGACTGGCACGGAAAGATAGAGATCCACGGCATTACGCACTTCCTGGGAAAAGGATCGCCCGCGCTCTTTGGCGCGACGAGTCAGCAAGCGCTTTTGTTTGGGATCAAAGTGGATCAGAGCGGCGGCCATCGTCCCTCCTATATCAGAGTTATATCATAGCTTGATCGAGGGCTGTGAGAGGCCAACGAGGGCACGCAAATTTACCTCAAGGCGGCGGCGACAGCTTCGGCGAGGGTAGTTTCCTGCTCGGCAAACACTGTGCGCAGGTCCAGCACCACCGAATTGTCTTCGACTCGAGCGATGACGCAAGTCGCAGCTCCGCGCCGCAAGCGTTGCTCGACTTGAGAAGCCGAGCGGCGGTCGCTGCGGATGCGAATGACCTTGGAAGGAAGCGATTGGGTTGGAGTAGAACCACCACCGGCAAGGGATTCGCCGTTGGTGATTTCGATATCCAGGCCGTCCATGGAGATGGAGCGCGTCAGTTCGCGAATGAAGTGGCGACTGCGTTCTTCGATTTCGCGCGGAGTAGCGCGAATCATAGCCATAGCGGGAATTTCATCTAGAGCGCCGCGCTGGTAAGAGCCGAGTGTTACTTCGAGTGCGGCAATGATGAGCTTATCTACACGCAGAGCGCGAAAGAGCGGATGGCGGCGGACGCGCTGCACAAATTCCTTTTTGCCGGCAATAATGCCGGCCTGCGGGCCACCGAGCAGCTTATCGCCGCTAAAGGTGACCAGCGAAATACCAGCCTCAACACTTTGGCGGACGGTAGGCTCGCGCATGCCGTAAGGAGAAAGGTCCACCAGGCAGCCGGAACCCAGATCTTCGACGAGCGGAGTCTTCGCGCGCCGACTGAGTTCGACCAGTTCTTCGACCGACGGCTTGTCGGTAAATCCTGAAATTTGAAAATTGGAAGGGTGCACGCGCAGCAGCAGGCGCGTTTTGTCGTTGATCGCGCTTTCGTAGTCCGCAACGCGGGTGCGATTGGTGGTCCCGACTTCGCGCAGTATCGCGCCGCTTTGCTCCATCACTTCGGGAATGCGAAAGCTGTCACCAATTTCGATCAGTTCGCCACGCGAGACAAGCACTTCACCACCCTTCGCGAATGCCGCGAGGACCACCAGGATTGCAGCGGCGCAGTTATTGACAACGATGGCGTCTTCAGCGCCCGTTAGGCGAGCCAGCAGTTCGGAAGTGTGGACGTCGCGTTTACCTCGTGCCCCGGCTTCCAGGTCATATTCGAGATTCGAGTAATGAATCGCGGTCTGGCGAAATTCTTCCAGCACGGCGGGCGCGAGAGGGGCGCGTCCCAGATTGGTGTGCAGAATCACGCCCGTGGCGTTGATTACCGGCTGCAACGTGCGGGCAAGAATGCGCTCGACTTCGCGTGCGATCACGTCTTCGAGATCAGCCGGAATCACAGGAATGACCGACACGCCGCGCTCACCGGTAATTTCATCGCGGACGCCGGCCAAAACTTCTCGTGCGACTTCCACCAGCAACTCGCGGGGGATACGCGACGCCAGCTTCGCTAATCGCGGCTGGTGAAGGAGTTGGTCGACCGAGGGAATCTGCCGCAGCAGCGCAGCTTTATCGGCGCCCAGGGAGCGTTTGGTACTGGACTCCATGCGGTTATTGGAGCACAGGCGCCGCAAAAGGAGCAACGCGACCTTGGCTCAGGCACCCAGCGGCCTGTACCTTCGACCAGGTGACGCCAAGACTGGTACAGTTCACCATGGGTTTCCCAGGACTTACGATTCATTGACGCATCGGCATTCGGCTCATAGGATAAGCAACGAGTGAAAGCCTTGTATGGCCACGATTGACGAAGAACTCGGCGCAATGGAACGCGACATCCGCCAGCTGAAGATCGAATACGATCAATACTTCGGCGGCGGGCGCAAGCGTCCGCCCAATGAAATTGAGTGGCGGATTGACCTGATCGTGAAGAAGTATGGCGAACGATCCGGCGACATGAAGATCGGCCAGCGCTTTCGCTTCAACAACCTGACGCAGACTTACGCGAAATACAAGGACATCT
>DASSYL010000217.1:0-4424 GCA_035703315.1 Candidatus Acidiferrum sp.
TTTTTCACTTCTTCCGCGGTCCCCACCGCAACAATTTTGTCTCCGCGTATCGCCAGCGCCTCCGCCATCGGCCGCGCCGAGTCCCCGGTCCAAATCTTCCCGTTTACAAACACTCGATCCGCCTGCTTCGTCGTCTGCCCCGCGACACACACACTCACCAACGCCAACGCTCCCGCCACTACCGCCACCCGCATTTTCATTCTCGTCCTCCCCTCCCCTGCAACGAACGCCCTGGTTTCCGCGACCGCGTAGGCCTCCAGCTCTTAGGTTTTCATGTAGCGCCAGGCTTTAGCCTGGCGTTCCTGCACGAGTCCCAACGATCCGCGCCGCCGAGGAACCGCGTGTTAAGGCGCATTCTTATGCGATTTAGAGCGGTTGCTACCTTCCGTCCGCACAAAAATATCACCCATCCCTGCTCCATCGCCAAATCCCAAAATCCGCTCCTTCAATTCCTCTCGCCCCACCCACTCCCGCAATTCAAACTTCACCGGATCCACCAATGTGTAATTAAACTTCGCTCCATCGAAAATCGGTTTCTCCAGTACCCGTAACACCGGCTCCAGAAACACCCGGTTGAACTCAAACGAAAGCAGCGGCGGACACATCGACAACCCCTTCAGCACCTGCGCTTCATAACCCTCCACATCTACTTTTATATAGGCTGGCATCCCGTACCTTCCGATCAGCGCGTCCACCGTCACCATCGGTACCGTCACATCACGATTCCACTGGCCTGTGTAGCCTTGATTTTCGTTCGTCACCGCCTCGCGCCACTCTGCTGACAGTGAACTCATCTTGTCTTTGCGGTCTGAAACTTTCAGCACCGCCACGCCATTTGCTTCCCCCACCGCCGCCTCGAGCACCTCCACTGCCGCCCGCGAAGTGGTCAATTCAATGTGCCGCGCGCAATCCGCGTTCGGCTCCACAGCCACCACCTTCGCTCCCAGCGAAGCAAACACCCGCGTCATCGTTCCCACGTTCGCACCGATGTCAAACACCAGTGCGTCCTTCGGCAGCAGCTCCGCATAGAACTCCCGCATCATGCGCGATTGTTGCACCGCGCGCCCGCCACGCAGCCATTCCCACACCGGCGCCGCCGCGCGGTTCAGCCCCAGCACCCACAGCAGCTCCTCGATTCGTCGTCGTGTCGGTTGCAAAAGAATTAGACCTCGGCGGCGACGCACCTGTCCGCGCCGCGCAGCAGAGTTGCCATCCTATCAGGACCGTGGAAGGATCACGCAAGGTGCTAGTCCCATCCTTGCTCTTCGCACAGTGGCGCTCCCCTACTTTTAGAGATATCGGCGACGGAGGACCGTCGCAACGTTAGACAGGGATAGGAAAGGGAAAAGATTGAGGTTGTGAAATGCACGGCCGCGAAGGCAAAAAGCTCACCCGTAAGCCCTGTAGGATGAATTCTCAGGGGCGCCGGACCTGCTCCTCACGCCGGCCGGAAACTGGGAAAGCTAAAGCAGCGCCAAGGGCACCTAGTCCGCCCTCGTTTAGATTTCTTCTCGCGGGTTCGAATAGCCGCGCATGAAACTTAGACTCGACGAGCCGGCCGGACCGCTACACGCGTCCGTCGCCTACTTGTCAAACCGCATTCTTACTTCTTCGGGGATTGCTTTGCCCCTCATTCCCTTTTCGCTTTCCGCGTCGCGCACCGTCCACACACGCTTCTCGCGCCCCTCCGCGCCCAGAACACTTCCTCTATATAGCCTGTGCTCCACGCGAAAGCTGCTCTTTCCCCACTCCACAATCCGGCTCTCCACGGTCACGGTATCGCCGAACGACGCCGGCGCATAAAACCGCGCACTCGCCTCCACCAGTGGAATTCCCACCAGCCCATAATGTTTCAGCATTTCCGCCTTGCGGAAGCCCGCCGCTTCAAACAGCGCGTTGGTACACGCATCGAAATACTCAAAAAATCTCGGAAAGTACACAATTCCCGCCGGGTCGCAGTCGCCCCATTCGACGTGAATCTCTTTGCGGTTGCTTAGCACTATCCCTCTCCTCGCATGCTGGTGGAGTCTACCGTATCGCCACCGCCGTGCGGAATCCGTTTTTCTTACATCCGCTTCCCAATTACACTCTACCCATGCAACTTCTGGATGGCTTCTTCCGCTCGCCTACCGTAGAGCCTCTATTCACCGACACCGCTGCCATCCAGTCCATCCTCAATTTCGAAGCTGCGCTCGCCCGCGCCCAAGCCCGAGCCGGACTGATCCCGGAGCAATTCGCAGCCACCATCGCATCTTCTTGCCGCGCTGAACTTTTCGATTTGCCTACGCTCGCGCAAGCCATGCCCTCGGCCGGCAATCTCGCCATTCCCCTGCTCAAACAGCTCACCGCCATCGTCGCGCGTATATCCCCTGACGCCTCGCGCCATGTTCACTTTGGCGCCACCAGCCAGGACGCCCTGGACACTGGCCTGGTCCTGCAAGCGCGTTCCGCGACTTGCGTCCTTCAGGCCGATCTCGACAAAATCCTCTCTTCGTTAGCTGAGATCACTTCCACTCACCGCAAAACCTTGCTCGTTGCGCGTACCTGGCTGCAGCACGCACTGCCCACTACATTCGGCTTCATCACCGCCGGCTGGCTTGACGCCTGCCTTCGCCATCGCGAACGTTTGAACAAACTGCTCGAACACTCACTGGTGCTGCAATTCGGCGGCGCTGCCGGCACCCTGGCCGCTCTCGGAGATCGCGGCGCGCAAGTGGCTGCTTTGCTTGCCGAGGAGCTCGCCATTCCGCCGCCTCGCATTCCGTGGCATCCGCAACGCGAACGCATCGCAGAGGTCGCCACTGCCTACGGGCTCGTCTCCGGCACCTTCGCCAAAATCGCGCGCGATCTTTCGCTGCACATGCAAACCGAAGTCGCCGAACTCTCCGAGCCCACCGCAACCGGCCGCGGCGGCTCCTCTACCATGCCGCACAAACAAAATCCCGTAGCCTGCGCCGCCATTCTCGCCTCAACTTCCCGCATCCCGCCGCTGGTCGCCGCAATTCTCTCTGTCCTCTCCGGCGAATATCACCGGAGCCTCGGCCCGTGGCAGTCCGAGTGGGAAACGCTCCCCGAAATCGTTCGCCTCACCGCCGGCGCTTCGCACCAACTCGCCGCACTGCTTCCGCGCCTCGCGATTCACTCCGATCGCATGCGCGCCAATCTCGAACTCACGCACGGCCTAATCTACGCCGAAGCCGTCACGCTCGCCCTCAGCCTCAAGCTGAATCGCGCGTCCGCCCACAAACTTGTCGAAGAAGCCTGCCGCCGGGCACAAGCCGAACGCCGCCACCTTCGCGAAATTCTTGCCGCCAGCGCCGAGGTCACAGCCATTCTCGACGCCCAATCGCTCGCCCAGCTTTTTGAGCCTGCCAACTATCTCGGCTCCGCCGAAACATTTATCGAATCCGTCATCTCCGCCGCAAATTCTCAGCTCAAATCCGCCAGCAAATCCAAAGCCACGGGATAAGACATGCCTTTCGCCGATCTGCCAAACGTTCGCTTACACTACTCCTTCACGGGGCCCGCTGCCGCGCCCGCTTTGATCCTTTCCAAGTCCCTCGGCAGCAACTTTTCCATGTGGGAGGCTCAAGCAGCAAACTTTGAAAAACAGTTTCGCTTGCTGCGCTACGATATGCGCGGCCACGGCCAATCTTCCGCCCCGCCGCCGCC
Source organism: Candidatus Acidiferrum sp. (assembly GCA_035703315.1). GTDB lineage: Bacteria > Acidobacteriota > Terriglobia > Acidiferrales > UBA7541 > Acidiferrum. Next base: position 3,673 of record DASSYL010000217.1, read on the forward strand.
CTACGCCGTGCCGGCTCTCGCGCGCGACATTCTCGCCCTCGCTGACTCTCTCAACATCGAGCGCTTCCATTTTTGCGGACTTTCCATCGGCGGCATGATCGGCATGACGCTCGCTCTAGAGGCTCCCGATCGTCTGCACAAACTCGTCCTCTGCAACACCGCGCCAAAAATCGGCACGCCGGATTTCTGGAACTCCCGCATCCAAACCGTTCAATCGAAAGGCATGAAGGAAGTCGCCTCCGCCGTCACCGCGCGTTGGTTTACTCCGGCTTTTCAGCAGTGCTGGCCCGACAAAGTCGCCTCCGCCATCCGCGTCCTCGAATCACTCGACGCGCAGGGCTACGTGGGCGGCTGCACCGCCGTTCGCGATTTCGATTTCCGCGAGAGTGTAAGCCGGGTCCGCACACCAACTCTGGTCGTCTCCGGTACCCACGATCCTGCAGCTACTCCCGCCGACGGCCGCTTCCTTGCCGAACACATTCCCGGTGCGTGCTACGTCGAACTGAACACCTCGCACCTTTCCAACATCGAGGCCCCGGCGCAATTTAATGAAGCGGTTCTTTCGTTTCTTAACGCCTGACCAGCAGCAATTCTGGAGGGATTATGGATGAGCGAAAACGCTATGACCAAGGAATGAAGACCCGCCGCTCCGTGCTGGGCGACGCTCACGTAGAGCGTGCGTTAAAGAATCGCACCAAGTTCAACGAACCTTTTCAGGACTTGATCACACGCTATGCCTGGGGAGAAATCTG